>JAGREL010000005.1 GCA_020446575.1 Novosphingobium sp.
AGGAAGGCTGCGACAAGTTCTGCACCTATTGCGTCGTGCCTTACACGCGCGGCGCGGAAGTTTCCCGTCCGTTCAGTGCCTTGCTGGAGGAAGCGCAAAAGCTGCTGGAAGCCGGCGCGAAGGAAATCACCCTGCTCGGCCAGAACGTCAACGCCTGGACCGGCGAGGACGCGAAAGGCCGATCCGTCGGCCTCGACGGGCTGATCCGGGAACTGGCGAGGCTGCCCGAACTCAGGCGCATCCGCTATACCACCAGCCATCCCAACGACATGACCGACGGGCTGATCGCCGCACATGGCGAAGTCGACAAGCTGATGCCTTATCTCCACCTGCCGGTGCAGGCAGGCAACGATCGGGTGCTGAAGGCGATGAACCGCAGCCATACGGTCGATAGCTACCTGCGCATTCTAGAGCGGGTACGCACCGCCCGACCCGACATCGCCCTGTCAGGCGATTTCATCGTCGGCTTTCCCGGCGAGAGCGACGCGGAATTCGAGGACACGCTAAAGCTAGTGGATTCAGTGGGTTACGCGCAGGCCTTCAGCTTCAAGTACAGCGCCCGGCCCGGCACGCCCGCCGCCACGATGGACGACCAGGTTCCGGTCGAAGTGATGGACGAGCGGCTCCAGCGCCTGCAGGCCGCGCTCAACCGTGACCAGCTTGCCTTCAACCACGTAAGCGTCGGAAAACGCTGCGAGATTCTGGTCGAGCGCAAGGGCAAACATCCCGGCCAATGGCTCGGCAAATCGCCCTGGCTCCAATCTGTGCATTTCGAGGGGGATGCGGCAATCGGCGAGATCGTCGAAGTCGAATTGCTCCAGGCCGGCCCCAATTCTCTTCATGCCACCCTGTTGCAGCCAGCACACGCCTGATCGTTTTTTGCGACAGTGGTAATACTGTGTCCTTGCACTGCAACATAGCAGGCGTATCTTATGTCTCAGGGAGTAGCTGACCCGCACGAAAGGAGCGCATGGCTCGAAAACCCGCTCGCGCCGATGAAGTGGCGCCATTTCGCCTCGACGCGCCCCGCCGCGCGCGGGTGGAAATTCAGTTCGACGAAGCCGACGTTCTCGGCACTTTGTTCGGCCAGTTCGACGCCAATCTCGTACAGATCGAAAACCGCCTGGGCGTATACATCTCCGCCCGCGGCAATCGCGTCCAGATCGAAGGCCCCGACGATGCCGTGGCCCGCGCGCGCGATGTGCTCAAAGGAATGCACCAGCGGCTGTTGCAAGGCCACGAGCTCGATTCCGGCGCGGTCGAATCGCTGATCGCCATGTCCAACGAACCGACCCTGGAAGGAATCATCACCGGCGAAGTCGATGCGCCGCAGGTGATGATCCGCACGCGCAAGAAGACCATCGTCCCGCGCTCGGCCACGCAGATCGACTATATGCGCGCACTCGCTTCCCGCGACATCATTTTCGCGCTCGGCCCGGCCGGCACCGGCAAGACCTATCTTGCCGTCGCGCAGGCAGTCAGTCAGCTGATCAGCGGTTCGGTGCAGCGACTGATCCTGTCGCGCCCTGCCGTCGAGGCCGGCGAGCGGCTCGGCTTCCTGCCGGGCGACATGAAAGAGAAGGTCGATCCCTATCTACGCCCGCTCTACGACGCCCTGTACGACTGCATGCCGCCCGAACAGGTGGAGCGGCGCATCGCCAGCGGTGAGATCGAGATCGCGCCGATCGCGTTCATGCGCGGCCGCACACTGGCCGACGCCTTCGTGATCCTCGACGAAGCGCAGAACACCACACCGGCGCAGATGAAGATGTTCCTCACCCGCTTCGGCCAGAACAGCC
>JAGREL010000331.1 GCA_020446575.1 Novosphingobium sp.
GAAAAGCGGATGCCGAAGATCACCGTCGCCCAGGCGTAGATGCCGGTGAGAACGACCAGCAGGGCGCCCCAGACGATCAGCAGGAGCGGATGGCCCTGCAGCCAGTAAGTCCAGTCGGCCGTGCCCGGATGATAGTTGAGCGGGCCGCCGTCGCCCATCAGGATGAAGGGGGGGTAGCAGATCAGCGCCGCGACCCAGCCGGCGATAAAAGGATTGGCGCTGCGGATATGCGCGTCGAGCGGCTTCATCGTCAGCAGGTAGCCGACCATCGCGATCTGCACGTCGATCAGGAACAGCAGTTCGATCAGGCCCGAGGAGATGCGTACCGGATCGCCAGTCAGCGAGGCGATGTCGAGCGTGACGATATAGGCGAAGCCGCCGGGCAGGATCGAGATCATGAAGGCGCAGAAGAAGCCCTTCACCGCCCACGAGCGGAAATGGGACTTGACCTCCTCGGCGTCGTAGGGCTCGCGCCCGATCAGCATGGCGCCGAAATGCCATGCCCCGTCGCGCGGGTTTACGAGATAGCGATCGAGCCACAGCACATAGGGGACGGAGAGCAGGAACAGCGGCACGGCCGCCGCCCCTATCACTTCCATCGCGAAGAGATATTGCCCGTCCCAGTACCAGCGGGCGATGCAGTAGATGAAGCCGATGATCGCAAAGGTCGCCCACAGTCCGGCGAGCTTGGTGATCGAGACATCGAGCGTCGCGCTTATCGGCTTGGGGCTCTTCCAGTCGATCCCGGTCGAGGGACGAAGGTGAACCTTGTCGACCAGCAGCGACCAGGCGACCATCAGCGTGCCGGAGAAAAGCAGGGCCGCCAGCGAGGCATAGGGGCCCGCCAGGGGTTCGCGCGGTCCGGGCAGCGAGAATGCATCGGCGATCTGCGGCCAGTTGCGGCACACCGCGAGCCAGATGAACAGGCCAAGCAATCCCGACAGGCCCACACCCGACGAGACGTCGCTTACGGGCCTGCGGTCCGTGCCCTTTCGTTCATCGCTCATGCCCGCCCGATTAGCGGGAAAAGGTTAAGAGCGGCGAAACGGTGCCGGCGGTGCCCGGCTCAACCGCGTCTAGCGGTATGCCGAGATCTTGCCGCCGTCATCGAGGAAATAGATGGTCTGGTTGGCCACAACCGGCGCCAGGGATACGCCGTCGTTCAATTCGGTGAAATTGGTGACCGAGCCGTCCATGACATTGGCATAGGAAACAAGTCCACGCGAATTGGCGAGCCACAGCCGGTTTCCGGCAAGCACCGGCCCCACCCAGAAGATCGGGCCCTTGCGCTTTTTGGGCTTCCGGTAGCGCTGCAGCTGCGTCAGCCAGCGGACCTTGCCGCTGGTGCGGGCTATGCAGAGCAACTCGGCATCGTCGGTAAGAGTGAAAACCCAGTCACCGGCGACGGCGGGCGTGGAAATGCCGGCAAGGTTAAGCTCCCAGATACGCTGACCGGTAACCAGTTCGTAGGCCGCCATGCGGCCACCCTGCCCCAGCGCATAGACGCGGCCGCGATCGATGATCGGGTCCGCGTCGACATCGGTCAGGCTGCCGACCTCGGTCGAGATGGAGGTACGCGCAAGGGCGTCCGACCACAGCGTGCGGCCGTTCTCGTAACGGTAGGCGGCAAGTTCGCCGGAACTGTAGCCGGCGATTACCGTACCCTGGCCGGCCGCCGGCGCGGCGACACCGAACACGCCCGCCAGCTCCACCGAGCCGGATTCGGCCCACAAAAGCTGCCCGTCCGATGCGTTCAACGCATAGATCTGGTTGTCCTGCGTCATCACATAGACGGCATTGAATGCGATTGTCGGCGATCCCCGCAAGGGCCCGCTGGGTTTGACTTTCCAGTATTGCTCGCCGTTGTCGGCATTGAGCGAGGCGACGTCACCTACACCGGTGGTCACATAGACCCGGCCGTTGTCGTAACTGACGCCACCACCGAACACCGATTGCGAACCGTCGCCGGAAATTTCGAAACTGCGGCTCCAGCGCCGTGTGCCGGTGTTGGCATCGAACGCAGTGACCCGTCCCTCGGTATCCATGACGAAAAGCTGGCCGTTGCCGATCACCGGCGCGGCGGCAAGGCGCCGCTTGTTGCTCGATCCGGCAACCGAAGCGGTCCAGATACGACGCGGCGTTTGCGCGATGGCGAGATGGCCGTAGCTCTTGCTGGCGGTTCCGCCTGCCTGTGGCCAGTCGGGGTTCACCTCCTCGGGCGGGAGAATGACGGCAACCGTCGCCAGCGAAGGATCGACCTTGGTGCCCGCCTCGATGCGCGAAAGAATCGGTACGCGCTCACCGACAGTCGGCGTCTTGGGGCCACCCTTGCCTCCGAACACGCCGCATCCCGACAGGGCCAGCCCCAGGGCGAGGACAAGGGGCAGGGCCAGACGGGTCGGCAGACTGTTGGGCTTCATTCGTACATCCTCATCGGTTCTTGTCATTGTTGCGACGGCGCAGCGGCATCGGGTGCGTCGCCTGCGGCCATCTTCGGATCGTCGATGGCATCGACGCCGAGGAGGCCGGCCAGCTGGCGCGTGCGGGCGCGCAGCGAATCGGGCGTGTCTTCATCGCGGGCGATCTTGGCGAAAAGCGGGCCGGCAAGGTCTTCCTTGCCCAGCTCCAGATAGGCGATCCCCACCAGCTCGCCGGCGGGGCCGAACCACGGATTGCCCGGAACCGCCAACGGCTTCAGCCGGTCGACGACCTCCTGCGGCTTCATCTTGTCGAAACCAGCGGCAACTTCGCGGACGGTCGCAAGATCGCGAAAGGGCTGCGGCGCATCCTTGTCGGCGGCCACTTCGGCATAGATCCGGATCGCCTCCTCGCGGCGGTTCTGCGTAAGGGCAATGCCCGCACGAGCCAGCTTGGCCGCAGTGGCGCTGGCGGCTGCACCATCCTCGGCGATCGGCGCGAGCTGCTTGTCCGCCGTTGCCAGATTACCCGCCTCGAGCTGATCGAGCGCCATGACCAGCTCTTCGCCGCGCTGCTCGGCGGCCTGCTTCTGGCTGTGCTGCCACCACAGATAACCGCCAAGGCCGAGGAGCACTGCCGCCACGAGGCCAAAGACGGGCAGGCCGTAACGCCTGAACATGTCCGTCATCTGATCCTGGCGCAGCGCGTCGTCCACTTCGCGCAGGAACACGTCCTGCTGCGCCGCGTCGCGCTCGGCCTTCTTATCGGTATCCGACTTCGGTGGTTTCGGGCGCAGGGCCAATACGGACGCCTTCTTGCTGGTTAGGGTATGGTGCGGGGCTGTTTAGCGGATGGCCACGCCATTTCAACGGCAATGATCGATGCAAGACCGCGTGTGAAGCATGGCTGAATTGGATGAAACGCTTAGGGAAAGCGGGGTTTGCGCAGGGCTTGCGCGTAAACCGACCGGTAGGCGGCGACCATCGCATTCTGGTCATATTCGGCCGTAGCGCGCTTGCGATTCGCGGTTCCGACCACTTCGCGCAGCGCATTGTCATGGGCGAGCGTGGCGATATTCGCGGCAAACGCCTCCTCGTCACCCGCAGAAGAAATATAGGGGCGGTTCTCCGGCGAAACCATATCGGCAACGTCGCCGACGCCGGGCGAGACTACGGCCAGTCCTGCTGCCATGGCTTCGACGACCGAAACCGGAAACTGTTCGCTGTGCGACGACAGTGCGAACAAGTCGAAAAGACCGATTGCCTTTTCCGGGTCGGCAAAGAAGCCGGGTAGATGGACACGATGGGCGATCTTGAGGTTCAGCGCCTCGGCGCGGATCGCGTCGCGCTCCGGCCCTTCGCCAAGGATCACCAGCTGCCATTCGTCCGGCAGGCCGGAAAAGGCGCGCACCAGCCTGGGCAGGTTCTTGACCGGCCTGAGGCCAGCCAGCGTGCCCAGCCATTTCTCTCCCGGCTGCTTGATGATGCGGGGCAGCGCATCAGGCTTGGGCTTGTGCGCGAAAGCAGCGGTATCGATCCCGTTAACTATTCGCCGGACTTTGGCGGGCGGCTGTTGCCAGGCATCCAGCGCGATCGCTTCGAGACGTCGCGACGGCACCACCAGCGCCGAAGCGCGGCCCAGCGCGAGCCGCCGGTACCAGTTGCGCGAACGCTTGAGCCCACCGGCCTCGTCCTCGTTGAAGCCGTCCTCATGATGGACCAGCGGCGGCAACGAGAGGAAGTCCCGGAACACCGTGTGCGCCATGGCTGCGTCCATCGCGCCCCAGTTGTACGTCAGGACCAGGTCGTACCCGCGCATCGCGCCCGCGAGGCGTTGCAAACGCCCCGGCAAAGGCTTGCCGACAAGCGGCGGGAAATCCTGAGGGCAACGGACCACGATGCTCCGGTCGATTGCCGAGGCGGCAGACAGGGCGTCGGGCTGGGAGGAGACGATCGTGTGCTCCAGTGCCTTGCCGAACGCATTGATCAGCTTGACCGACCGCAACTCCTTGCCGCCGGCGTTGAAGTTCGAATGGATGTGGAGAATGTGCAAGGGGCCCGTCCGGTCCGGTTCAGGAAACTCGGGCAAGCAGTCGGTCGATCGCGGCCACGCATTCGGGCTCGTCGAGAGTGGGCGCATGTCCGACGCGCGGAACGGTGACAGCTTCGGCCTGCGGCAGACGTTCAGTCATGGTCCGCAACGTCTGCTCACTCAGTATGTCGGACAGTTCGCCACGAAGAAACAGCACTGGCCTTCCGGACAGGCCCTCAATGCCCGGCCAGAGATCGACCTCGGCAGCAGGCTCATCCGTATTCAGGGGCTCCGCGATCTTCATATCGTAGTCGAAGACGATGCGACCGTTGCTGGATAGCGTCATCAGCCGCTTGGCCATGCCCAGCCAGTCGGCGATCTCATAATCCGGATAGGCAGTCGATTGGGCCTCCTCGATGGCACGAGCGGCGTGCATCCAGGTGGGGAAATTGCGCCCCTGGCCGACATAGCCGCGAATGCGCTCCAGCCCCGCCGGTTCGAGCACCGGTCCGATGTCGTTGAGCACCGCCCCGGCGATCCGGCCCGGCATGGTCATCGCCATCACCATGGTCATCAACCCGCCCAGCGAAGTGCCGATCGCAACAAACCGCTCGATCGCCGCCTCTTCCAGCAGCGCGGCAATGTCTTCGACATATTGCATCGGATTGTAGGTCGCCGAATCCTTGGCGTAGTCGCTGTCGCCGCGCCCCCGCATTTCCGGGCAGACCACCTGCCATTCGCCGCAGAACCTTCCTGCCAAAGTCTCGAAATCGCGGACATTGCGGGTCAGCCCGGGCAGGCACAGCAATGGAACCCGGTCATCGCGACCCGGATAGCAGCGGTAGTGCAGCCTGAGCCCATCTCGGCTCGACCAGTAACGATCCTCGAACTCGGACATTCGCGACTCTAGGCCGTCTCCATGGCCCGCTTCCTTCGCGGGAACTCAACCCTTCTATCGCTAGATGCGAAGCACGCGGCAAGCAACAGCCGATTACCCTGCGGCGCACAGTTAGCATCGCGCGCCGACGACATGTTCACGACGGAATTGCCCCGCATTGCGATTATTTCCTCACAAAACGCGATATTTTAGGGGCCTTGTGCCAGTCGGAAACCCTCTTTCTTCCGCATTCTCAGACAAAATATCCGGCAAGATACAAATGCGGCGAAAGGCCGGAACAATGTGATCCGGTCGGTCTCGATTTCGGCCCGTGTCAGCAAGCATCCGTTTCGTGCAAACTAACTTACAATAAACAAAGGATAATTCTGCACACCTCAGCAGAGGCTCCGATCCCGGTTGACGAGACAAGGCCGTGTGAGGGTTCGAAACGCCCGGCAAACTGTCCGGCAGGACGTCTTGAAGGGAACGTTAACCAAACTTGGCTACCAACGCCGGAAAGCAAGATGATTGAACCGATTTGTGCAACTGGATGTCCACCGCAACAGGCTTGTAGTCGAGAGGCGGCATCGCAACGATTGTCCCGGGGCCAATGATAACCGAAACCGAGCAGAAAGTGACCCAGTCAGAGATCGTCTCATACGAGCCGGCCACTGGTGAGGAGCTGTGGCGCGGCAAGGTGAACGACATCGACGACCTCGTCAGTACCGCGCGGCGCGCCTGGCCGGGCTGGGCGGCGCAGCCGTTGTCCAACCGCATGGAACTGGTCCGCCGCTTCGCGAACGAAGTGCGCAAGGAACAAGACCAGCTGGTCGAGACGATTGCCCGCGAAACCGGCAAGCCCAGATGGGAAGCAAGCAACGAGGTCGAAGCGGTCGTCAATCAGATAGAAATCTCGATCAGGGCCTACGCCGAACGAACCGCACAGCGCAAATTCGACAATGCCCTTCAGGGCATGATGGCGGTGCGCCACAAGCCGCACGGAGTGATTGCGGTGCTCGCGCCGTTCAACGCGCCCGCCGAAGTGCCCAACGCCCATATCGTGCCTGCCCTGATCGCGGGCAACGCGGTGATCTTCAAGCCGAGCGAAAAGACCCCTGCGACCGGTGAACTGCTGGTTCGCTGCTTCAACCGGGCCGGAATTTCGGCAGCAGTGATGCAGCTTGCGATCGGTGGTCCGGCAGAAGGACAGGATCTTGTCGAGCATGATGGCGTGGACGGCGTCCTCTTCACCGGCTCGGCTCACACCGGCATCACGATCAACCGCAAGCTCTCGGCAAGGCCCGACAAGATCGTCGCGCTGCAAATGAGCGGCAACAATCCGCTTGTCGTCTGGGACACTCCGAAAGTGACGGATGCGGCCGCGCTGGTGATCCAGTCAGCTTTCATAAGCGCTGGCCAGCGCGCCGCTTCGGCACGGCGGCTGATCGTCAGCGCTTCGATGTACGACGCCCTGATCGGCGAAATCAAACAGCTTGCCGACCGGGTCATTTTCGGCAAGCCTTTCGATGAACCTCCGCCCTTCATGGGCCCGGTTATCGACAATCCGGCCGCCGATGGGCTGACCGAAAGCTTCCTCTACCTGCTCAGTCATGGCGGCAAGGCGATCAAGCACCTTGTCCGTCCCGACGAGTCGCTGCCGTTCCTTACTCCCGGCATCATCGACGTCACCGCCATCAACGACCGTCCGGACGTCGAACTGCTCGGCCCGATCCTCCAGGTCATCAAGGTCGAGGATTTCGACGAGGCGATCGCCGAAGCAAACAACACCCGCTTCGGCCTTGCCGCATCGCTGGTCGGCGGCAGCCCGCAGGACTACAACCGATTCTGGGCCAATGTCCGCTGCGGCATCGTCAACTGGAACCGTCCGACGATCAACCTCTCGGCGGCGGCACCCATCGGCGGTGTGGGCCTTTCCGGTAATCATCATCCGGCAGGCTACTATTCGGCCGATTTTTGCGCCTATCCGGTCTCGTCAGCGGAAATGGAGCAACCGCGCGCCGCGGTCGGCGTGGGCCTTCGCGACGGCGGTTGAACGCGTTGAAACGCTGATTCAGGCGAGCTGAAAACGTCTCTTGCGCTGAAGCCTAGCTTCCGCTGGCGATCAGATCGACTTCAGTCACCCCGTTATCGAGCTTGCGGGCATAGATCAGATAGGCAGCAGCACCCTTGCTGCCGCCCAGCACGTGATCCCTGCCATCAAGTCCGTGCCTGGCGTCGTAGCCGGCCGCACGCACCCTGGTGTAGTAGAAGTCGATCACGTCTTCGGGCGAGACCGGCGTGGCGAAGCTGACAACACGCATGCTGCAGCCATCCTTGTCGGTTCCGGCCGCTTCCTGCACGGCACCGCGCGGATAGACGCCCAGCGGCTCGGGCATCGAGCTTGCCCAGTTCATCGAATATTCGGCCTTCTGCGCGCAATCCACCTTGTTGGTCTTAGCCGCCTGCGCGACTTGCGCCGCCGTTGCCGCGTTTTCGATCAGCGAGGCTATCCCGGAACTGTCAATCGGCTTTGGTGCCGGATTGATCACGCCACCGGCGAGCTTGGCCGCTTCGCCCCTGGCTGCCGCGATTGCTTCGGGACTGCGCAGCTCCGGCGGCAGCTCGATCTTGCCCGAACCGGCGGAAACCCCGGCATTGGCCTGATCCTGCCCGGTGAGTTCGGGATCAACCATGATCTGGTCGCCCAGCGCACCGCTCAGCGCAGGATCGTCCTCGGGCGTGTCGGCAGCCTTGTTGCTGCTGCTGTCACAACCGGCCAGCAGGGCTACGCTGGCAAGGCCGGTCAGGACGAAACGGGCTGGAGACCTCATGTCAATTGCTCCTTGTTCGGACGCACACCCGAAACCGGGCGGGCAACTCCGTCAACTTAACGATCCGTTAGCCATCATCGACAATCGTTAACGCAACATTGAAAAACTAAGTTAATTTCCGGCCGCCGTTTGCCCCGTGCCAAATTGGGAAATCGCGCATAGCGCTGGTTTATGTGGAGCTTACACTCAAACGCGCCATGGACAGAGGCGCCTCCGGGAATTTCCCGAAAGCGCCTCCCTTATTGTCGAAGATACTGGAAAACTAACGGCAGCGCGTGTTGCTGCGGTCGATCGAGCGGCCGAGCAGCGCACCACCGGCGGCGCCAAGGATCGTCCCAAGCGTGCGGTCATAGCCGCCGTCGATTTCGCGCCCCAGCAGCGCGCCAACCGCACCACCGATGATCAGGCCGGTCGTGCCATTGCGCTTGCGGCAGTAATAGCGGCCATCGCGCCCCCGCCATACACGCGTATTGGCGTATACCGGTTCACCGTAATAGGCGCGGTTTCCGCGGTAGTTCCGGTAACGGTACTGGTCTCGGGAACCGCGGTCGCGTGAGTGCTGCCAAGCGGTCTGCGAGCCCGCATGGACATTCTCGGGGCCGGCTGGATTGTATGCGGTCACGGCGCCGGCGGGGACGGCGCTCGCGAACAGCCCGGCAGTGGCTGCGGCGAGCGCGGCGGACTTGATGAGCTTCGTCATGGCAATTCTCCTGCTTTGGCCCGACCCTGCGGAATCGGCCGCGCCAATGCATTCATGAATATGCCCGTGAAGCTGAACGGAGGGCAACGCCTCTGTCAGATTTCATGGAAATTCAGGGATATGCGACGAAGCGAATTTCACCGCGGCTGAAGCGAATTTGCCATCGCCGCTTCAGGACGCCAGACGCCAGCGCATCACTTCTCCGGCATGGAACGGCACGACCGGGGTGCCAAGGGCATCGATGACCGCCGGAACCGGGGCGTCGGCGCGCTCCAGTGCGACCGCACCTTCATTCAGAGGCAGCCCGTAAAAACGAGGCCCATGTTCGGAAGCAAAGCCCTCGAGCCGATCAAGCGCGCCTTCCTCTTCGAACACCGTCGCATAGCTTTCGAGCGCGAAGGGCGCATTGAAGATGCCGGCGCAGCCGCAGGCGGACTCCTTGGCGCTTACCGCATGGGGCGCGCTATCAGTGCCCAGGAAATATTTGGGCGATCCGGACGTCGCCGCCTTGCGCAGCGCCAGCCGGTGCTTCTCGCGCTTGGCGACCGGCAGACAAAATGCATGGGGGCGGATACCGCCGGCGAACATGGCGTTGCGGTTGATGTGGAGATGCTGCGGCGTGATTGTCGCCGCGACGTTCGGGCCCGCGCTTTCGACAAAACCGACCGCGTCTGCCGTCGTGATATGTTCGAACACCACTTTCAGATCCGGCATCCGCTTCACCAGAGGCGCGAGGATGCGTTCGATAAACACCGCTTCCCGGTCGAAGATGTCCGTGCCCGGATCGGTAACCTCGCCATGGACCAGCAATGGCATGCCGATCTCCTGCATCCTTGCAAGAGGCGCCTCGATATTGGCGATGTCGGTCACGCCGTGGGCGGACCCGGTGGTGGCATGGGCGGGATAGAGCTTGGCCGCAGTGAAGACGCCATCCGCAAAGCCCGCCGCCAGATCGGCGGCATCGGTCGTGTCGGTCAGGTAGCAAGTCATCAGCGGAATGAAGTCACTGCCGTCGGGCAAAGCCGCAAGGATGCGCTCGCGATAGGCGACGGCCGCATCCGCGCTGGCGATCGGAGGCGAGAGATTCGGCATCACGATAGCCCGTGCGAACTGGCGCGCGGTATAAGGCAGCACGCCGCGCATGACGTCGCCGTCGCGCAGATGGACATGCCAATCGTCCGGCCGGCGGATCGTGATTTTCGTGTCGGTGGGCATCGCTGCTCTCTAAGCGTACCGTCGCCCCTTTGTCACGCTCTCCGGCTGTCAGGGCGCGCCAAATCGAACACACGCTGGAAGCGGTGTTCAAACGGCACTGGCAGGCAATAACGTAGCCTAGCGCGACATCTCCAGCCGTGCCGGATGCAGGTTGAGCGGCGGAACATTGCCCTCCGCCGGCGTCACGCGACAGATCAGGCCGCGCATATAGTTGTCGCCCGCGTAGTCGGCATAATCCTCTCCGTCAGGCAAAATCGCGTTGATGTTCGATTCCCAGACGCCGAAATGGGCATCGCCCTCGGCATCGCGCTCGGGATACCACATGTGGCTATCGGCGTGCACAACGCGTGGATGCATGCCGGCATCGAACTTCGCCTGCTGGCGCACCTTGCCCATGGGCGTTTCGACCCACACCGGCGAATCTTCCTCGATGCCCAGCTCTGCCGCCGTGTCGGGATGGATGGTGAGCTGGGCATAGGGATGCTGCTTGCGCATCACTTCCAGATGCTTGTGCTGCGAGCGGTAGTACCACTTGAGCGAATTGCCGGTCATCAGGATCAGCGGGAAGTCCTTGGACAACTCGGGGCTGCCTTCCGGGCTCCAGGCCGGTTCCTCATATTCCGGTATCGCCGGATAGCCGAGACCTGACAGCAGCGCCGAAGAAAGCTCGACCTTGCCCGAAGCCGTGGCGAAGCCCCTTTCCTCATACCGCCTGTGGCCGGGCTCCGCCATGAGCCACGGCACGGGTTGGTCGGCGAGTTCGGCATGTGTGACGCCGCTCGGCTCAAGGATCCGGTCGAACCATTCCTCCATCGTGTCGGGCCACATCCCTTCCTGGCCCAGGCGATTGCCCAGTTCGCGCCACAGCTGGTAATCGTCGCGTCGCTCGTAAAGCGGCTCGACGATCCGCTTCGCTGCCGAAAAGGCGTCGGCAAAGCCCCACATGTTGCTAAGCAGCGGCCGTTCGAGCCCGTCCGTTGCGGGGAGAACATAGTCAGCCAGCGCGCCGCAGGGCGTCATCCAGTGATCCATGTTGACGCTCAGCTCCAGCTCATCGCTCATCAGCGCCTCGTGGAGCTTGCGGGCATCGCACAGCGAAACGAGCGGATTGCCCGCCTGCAGGATCCACGCTTTCACCGGATAGGGCTTGCCTTCCAGGATCGCGGTGGGAATCGCACTGGGCGCGACCACCATGTTGTAGATCGTTGGCCCCACGCCGAGCGGATGGACCTTCTCCATCGCCTTGCGGTAGGCCTTGAGGCCTCGCACCGACGCGATCGGCCAGCGATCCGCGCTGATGTTGTCGCGCTTGCGCAGCGGATGATCGATCAGCGCGTCCCAGTGCATTTCCTCGCGAAACCGCGTCGAATCTGGCGGGTCGGCGAACCGGGCGCCGCCTTCCACATCGAGATTGCCGGTGATCGCCCGCAGATAGGTCTTCCCGAACACGGCGGACGTCGTCGCCTTGCCGAGTTCGGCAGCACCCAGACCAAAGGGAATCAGGCCGGGTTTGTTGGTCGCGAATATCCGCGCGGCCTCGACAATCTTCTCGGCGGGCACCCAGGTGATCTCGGAGGTGCGTTCAGGAGTGAATTCGCGGACCACTTCGGTCAGCTCGTCGAAGCCCACGCACCACTTACGCACGAAGTCGGCATCGTAGAGTTCTTCGGTGATGATCACATTGATCATGCCATAAGCGAGAGCGCCGTCAGTACCGGGCCTCAGCTGCAGCCACAAATCGGACATATCGGTTACGTCGGTCCGGCGCGGATCGACGGCGATAACCTTGCCGCCCTGTTCCCGGAACTGCCTCAGGTTCTTGACCTGGCTCGCCATCGACATCGAGCCGCCCACGCCCCACAGGATGATGCTTTTCGTGGTGCCCGGGATCGCGCGGTTGCCGATGCAGGTCTGCTCGCCGTACACGGCCCACTCGGACAGCAGCTCGGCCTCGCCGCAATTCTTGCCCTGGTAGAGAATGTTGGGAGTGCCCCACAGGTTCGACCAGCGCCAGCAAGAGGCATCGCCCGCCCCCTTGTAAGAGCCACCCATGGTCTGCACCGCTTCGGGGCCGAAACGGTCGCGGATGCTCGCCAGCTTCTCGGCGATCTCATCCAGCGCCTGATCCCAGGAGATGCGCTGCCATTTGCCCTCGCCGCGCTTGCCGACACGCTTCATCGGATAGTTCACACGCTCCGGGTGATCGTGATAGTCGATCGCCTGGCCCGCGCGCGGGCAATCGGCAGGAAAGCCGGCCGTCCGGTCGGGCCGGATCGCAAGCGGCCGGTTGTTGGCGATTTTCGCCTTAACATAGCAGCCCGCACCGCAGATCGGGCAGGTGCCGCGCTTGGTCTCTACGACCTCGGCTTCGTCCAGCACAGTGGCCAAAGCGCCTCTCCCATGTGGTTTTTTAACTCGGCGAACTATGCGCCCGCGTCCCTCGCTTTGTCAAAGAAAGTGAGTGGCGGTATTTGCGCCGGTCGCATTGCCAAGCGCCGGCCCGGTCCCCACTTACCTTGAATGACCGCCACCCGCTTGTTTTCCCGCGCCATCGTCCGCCTCTCTCCAGCCGACGAAAGCGAAGACGCCGCCGACTTCCTGCAGGGGCTCGTTACCAATGAGGTGAAAGACTCGCTGCCGGCCTGGACGGGACTGCTCAGCCCCCAGGGCAAGGTGCTGTTCGATTTCATCGTCTGGCCCGCGGACCGTGACATGCTGATCGACTGCGAAGCCGATGCGGTCGACGCGCTGATCAAGCGGCTTTCGCTTTACCGCCTGCGACGGCGCATCGACATCGCCCGCGACGACAGCCTTGCCGTCCACTGGGCAGCGCACAACGGCGATGGCGCAGCTCCCGATCCCCGCCTGCCGGGATTGGGCGAACGCTGGCTCGCGCCGGCAGATCCCGCCGACGAAAGCGCCGACGAAGCCTGGCGCGCCCATCGCCTTTCTCTGGGAGTGTGCGAAGGCCGGGCAGAGCTGGGCGACAACGAGACGTTGTGGCTCGAATGCAACGCGGCCGAACTCAACGGCGTGAGCTTCTCCAAAGGCTGTTATGTCGGGCAGGAAAATACCGCGCGGATGAACTGGCGACAGAAGGTAAACCGGCGGCTGATCGTGGTTCCCCTCGAAAGGTCGGATCCGAAGCGTCAACGGATCGCGTATCCCGAACTGGGCTATGCCGTAGATCACTTGCGGATCGAGGCCATCGAGCCTGAACTGCAGCCGGAATGGCTCGAACTGGCCTGACAGGCAGCGATGGGCGCACCGCCCGAGTTTCAGCCTGAACCGCGGCTCGCACTAGCATTTCGAGGGGCATTTCGACCCCAAGGCGGGAGGAAACCCCGCGAATGCGTCCTTTCTGACTAAAACCGTTCACCACTTGCCATTAATTATCATGGCTAATATTCTGTAAACATGGATGTAACGGAACGCCCGGACAGCAACGCTGCCGAAGTCGAGCGCCCGCTGGTCGCCGGCAAGGCCACGAGCACTCCCGAAGAACTTGCTCTGATTGTGCGCGACGAGCGCTTCTGTCGAAGCGGTACGCCGCCGCGCTGGTGGATGAATGGAGACCCCGTCGCCACCGCCTGGTACAATTCGGTTTCGGCCAGCCTGCCGCGGGGGGAAGCCTTCTTCATCGACACGCTGAAGAATTTCCGGGACCAAATCCCGGCGAAGTTCGAGAAAGACGTGAAGTCTTTCGTGAAGCAGGAAATCAATCACACGCGCGAACATCTCGCTTTCAACCGGCTGACCGAGGACCACGGCTACGACGTCACCAGCATCGACAAGGGTATTACCGAAATGCTCGCCCTTGCCGAAGGGCGGCCCAAGGAAGTCAATCTCGCGGTTTCCATTGCGCTGGAGCATTTCGCCGCGACGATCGGCCATCAGCTGCTCACCGATCCGCGCTATCTGGACGGCGCCGATCCTGAAGTCGCCGATCTGTGGCGCTGGCACGCCACAGAGGAGATCGAGCACAAAGGCCTCGTTTACGATGTCTGGCTTCACGCCACGCGGGACTGGAGCGACTTCAAGCGATGGAAGACAAGAGCGCTCGTCGCGGTACTCATTACTCGCAAATATTTCGGCAATCGTATCCGCGACGCGCTCGACCTGATGGCGCAGGACGGCATCACCGGCTGGCGCGGCAAATGGAAGCTCTACAGCTTCCTGTGGTGGAAACCCGGCATGATGCGGCGCATGTTCTTTGAATGGGCGCACATCCTCATGCCCGGCTTCCATCCATGGAAACTGGACAACAAGTATCTTGTCGACCGGTATCGGGCTCAGCCGGGATCGGTGCTGGAACCGGCCGAATAGGACCCGGTCCCGTTCAGGGAAGACCACGCATCAGGCAGCGAGTTTGACGAGGTCGTCCTCCGGATCGCCATCGACGGACAGTTCGCGGACATAGTCAAGCGCCAGCGCCTCTCTGCCGCGGCCAGCGCTATAGCGCATGGACTCGCCACCGGTCGGCCGGAAACCAGCCTTCAGCAGCACGCGGCCCGAAGCCGGGTTATCGGTGAAATGGTGCGCGACCACGCGGCGATGACCCAGCGCTGCGGCAAGGCTCAGCACTGAACGCGCGGCTTCCGTCGCATAGCCCTGGCCCCAGTGACTCCGGGCGATCCAGTATCCCAGTTCGATGTTGTCGCCCTGTGGCCCCAGCCCGGCGCTGCCAATCAGCTTCGTGCCTTCGGCCGTGGGCAGTGTGACCAGGAAATGGGGCGCAAGCCGCTCTTGCGCTCGCCGAGCGAATTCCCGCGCATCGTCAGCAGTATAGGGCCAGGGCGCCTTCGCGAGATTGCGCACTACGGTCTCGTCGTTGATCAGCGCCAGCAACTCTTCCCAGTCCTCCGGCCAACCGGGCCGAAGGAACAGCCTTTCGCTGCGAATGAACATCAGTCCTACTCCACTCACCGGCCCCGCGCCGCCCATCTAGAAGCCGCGCGTAACAATTCCATTACACGATCCGCCAGGCCGTTCGCGGCATGCGACACCCGGGCGAATCCGTTCCGAGGGAGAGACGAAAAAAGGGAGACGGGTTGGCCCCTCTCCCTCATCTTGCCGGATCCGCTGATCCGGCGGGGCCATCCCGTGAGGATGACCCGTTATCGGCCATCCACCTATTCGGCGGCGTCTGCCATTGCGTCTACCGAGACGTATTTGCGGCCGAGCTTGCCCTTGTGGAAGCGCACGCGGCCTTCGGCGAGCGCGAACAGCGTGTGGTCCTTGC
>JAGREL010000040.1 GCA_020446575.1 Novosphingobium sp.
CGACAGCCGCACGATCCTGGGCGAACAGGGCGCCGAACAGCTGCTCGGCAAGGGCGACATGCTCTACAAGCCCAACACCGACCCGATCCGGCGCGTGCACGGACCTTTCGTCAGCGACGAGGAAGTCGAGCGCGTCGCCGATTTCTGGCGCGCGCAGGGCCAGCCGGAATATGTCGATTCCGTCACCGAGGAGCCGGAGGATGGCGGTTTCGGCTTCGACGATATCGATGCAGCGTCGGACAGTCCGGAGGAACGCCGCTACCGCCAGGTGTGCCAGCTGGTGTTCGAGAACCAGAAGGTCTCTGCAAGCTGGCTGCAGCGGCAGATGGGTGTCGGCTACAACACCGCGTCGAAATGGGTCGAGCGGATGGAAGCCGACGGCTTTGTCGGACCTGCCAACCACGTCGGCCGCCGCGATATCTATCGCGACGAAAACGGCAATCCTCTGTAGGTAAACTGCCGGGGCCTGGCCGGCTTACGAGCCGCCGCCGTCCGAACGCTTCCGGTGCCAGGCCGCTCGCAGCGCCATGACAAGGCGAAGCCGCAGTTTGCGGACCGGCGAGCCGATGCCGACGACGCAATCGAACAGCTCGCGCCGGTCGGGCCAGAGATATTTCGTATTCTGACTGTCCGGAGAGCTGCAGGTATCGAAATCCAGTTCCGGCTGCGCTTCAACGAGCTCGGCAATGTGCTGCATGAGCAGCTGGCCGGGAGCGAAGGCCGAAAAGGCCTCGTCATAAGCCATCTTGAAACCGAAACCCTGCCGGCCGGTGACGAACCAGCTGGTCATGGCAATGGTCGTCCCGCCTGCTTTCAGCGTGGCAAGATTGGCCACACCCATTTCGCAGCCGCGGCTTATCGTTGCTCTGAACAGCGCTTCGGTATCATCGCCACACGCAAGGGCACTGCCAGCCCGGCCTTTCCAGCCGGTCCGTTCAAGCTTGAGGAAGGCATCGATCCACGGGTCGGGAGCCTGGCCGTCCGGGTGGAGGGAGAATTCCAGCTCGCCGTGCTCCTCGGCCAGCCGCTTCGACAGGTTGCGCAAACGGCTTTCCAACTTGCGCCGTGACTTCTTCGAAACCTGCTTGCCGCAATCGCCCGACGGGATCGTAACCTTGGCTGCGCGATCATAGCTACGCAGCAGGAAGAATGGTCGGCCTTCGGTCATGCACCGGGCAACCAGCGCCTCATCGACGGCATCGTTGGCGGCCAGCAGCCGGCAGTAGAGCGCGCCATGACCACCGCGACGCTCGTCGAGATGGCGCAGCGCGATTTCCCAGAACCTGTCCGCGAACTGCGGCAGGACCAGTGGCGTGGACAGAAACTGGTTGGTCGCGGACCACAGGCTGAAGGTCCGGACCGGCCAGCGCCCGAGGCTCCCTTCCGACAGGAGCGGAAGCACTCCCAGCCAGCGGCCATCGTCGGAGGCGACAACCAGCAGTTCGATTTCCCCGGCATGGTCGCTGGAGGCCAGCGCCGCCTCCATGAACCAGTCGTGCACGAAGATGTTGGAACTTGCCGCATGGCGCGTAAGCTCCGCCCAGCATTCGCGATCGTTTGCGTCCAGACCGGCATAGGATCGAAGGGACGCATGCAGCTTGCCCAGCGGACGGACAGGCGCTTCGCCGGCAGGGGCGGCGGTTTCCCAGACGATATTGGGGACAGCCGAGTTCACAACAGCCCGACCTTGTGCGCGGCACGGTAGAAAGTGGAGCGCATGGCAGCGCTTTGCGGCCAGGCCGGCGCCTCGAAAGTCGCGAAGCCCCTCTTGCGAAGCGCATGATTGAGCCGAAGCGCGTTGCAGGTGCGTTGGCTCCACTTGCTTAGCCAGGTGATCGACAGAGAAATGCAGGGTTCCGCCCCGGCCCTTACCCAGTGCGGCATGCTGAATGGCACATAGAGCGCATCGCCGGGCTCCAGCGAGAAGAGATGCTCCGCCTGCGCGAATTCGTCGCGCCAGGGCAGCACATTGTTGCCATTCTCGTGGTAGGCTTCGCGCAGCTCTGGCTCGATGAACGGCGGGGCCGTCGGATAGGTCGCGAACTGCTTGCTGCCGCTGATATGGAAGAGGATGTTGTATTCGGCATCGAAATGATACGGCGTGAAGGTTCCCGGTGGGGAAATGAACAGGAAGCCCACCATATCGAGGCTCTTGCCGGTGCGGGGTTCGGTCACTCCCGCGATTTCCTGCGTTATTTCGTCGAGCAGCCGGCGATATTCCGGCAGCTGCTCAAGATTGGTCAGGCCCACCCAGTTGCCGGTTTCGGCAATGCTGCGAACCACCTCATCGGCGCGCTTGCCGTCCTGCGGCGCCCGGGGAAAGCCGCCCTCGTCGCCGTTGACGGGGTAGGCCAGCCTCCGGTCGACATGCTCGGGCTTCATCCTCAGCGCCGCCTCGGCAAGCGTATCGAGCTGCAGCAGGGGGTTGGCGGACAGATTGTGCCGAAGCAGGGCCGCGGAATCGGGATAAGCGTCACCCAAAGCCACAATACTGGATGGCACGAGGTGAGACATCGCGGGCGGCCCCTTCCGATTACGGCGCAGCGGGTTGCAACCCCGAGGGTGCTTAACCGCTATGGGTAAACAAAGTTTGAGCTTCGGCTGATTCCCCACCTTCGGCGGCTTCCACCCCGGAAACGAGCACCTACATAGGGCGGGAAAGGAATTGCCGATGCGCGTTGGCACCGTCCGCGAAAGCAAGACCCACGAATACCGCGTCGGCCTGACACCAGAAAGCGTGCGCGAATTCAGCGCGCATGGCCATGAAATCCGGGTCGAAAGCGGGGCCGGCAGCGGCATCGGCGCGTCCGACAGCGACTACGAAGCAGCCGGAGCCACGATCAGGCCCCGCGCCGCGGATATCTTCAGCGAGTGCGAGCTAATCGTGAAGGTGAAGGAGCCTCAGGCAGAGGAGAGGGCTCTGCTGCACGAAGGCCAGGTGCTGTTCACCTACCTCCACCTCGCCCCCGATCCCGAACAGACGGCGGATCTCGTCAAATCCGGTGTTACCGCCATCGCCTATGAAACCGTCACCGGCCCGGGACGCACGCTGCCGCTGCTCAAGCCGATGAGCCAGGTTGCCGGGCGCATGGCAGTGCAGGCCGGCGCGAGCGCGCTGCAAAAGGAACACGGTGGGCGCGGCATCCTGCTGGGGGGCGTGCCGGGAGTGATGCCCGGAAAAGTGGCGGTGATCGGCGGCGGCGTGGTCGGTTTCAACGCAGCGCAAGTCGCTGTCGGCATGGGCTCTGACGTGACCGTGCTCGACCGTGATCCGGAAGTGCTGGAGCGGCTGGGCATCCACTTCGAATCCCGCGCCAAGACCCGCTTTTCCAGCCGGGCCAATCTGGCTGACAGCGTGGCTGAGGCCGATCTCGTGGTCGGCGCGGTGCTGGTCCCCGGTGCCGCCGCTCCCCGGCTGGTGACACGCGACATGTTGGCGACGATGAAGCCCGGCGCCGTGCTGGTGGATGTCGCGATCGACCAGGGAGGCTGCTTCGAGACGAGCCATGCCACCACCCATGATGATCCGACATTCGTGCTCGACGGCATAGTCCATTATTGCGTCGCCAACATGCCCGGCGCCGTCTCGCGCACAAGCACCTACGCGCTCAACAACGTCACGCTCCCGCACGCACTGAACATCGCCGACATGGGCTGGAAGGCCGCGCTCCGTTCCAATCCGCATCTCGCGGATGGGCTCAACGTCCATGCCGGGCACGTGATTTACGAGGCAGTCGCAAGCGAGCTGGGATACCCTTGGACTCCGGTTGCCGACATACTCGATTAAGCATCTGAATTAACTGTATCTTGAACGCCCTGTGGTTCAACAGCAGCATGGCGCGGGGTACGCTTTTTCGCATCTTGCTGTGGTGCCTCGGCGCCATTTTTGTCTTGTCCGCAAGACCGGCGCTTGCCGAAACCGCCCCAATCGCCCCGGCGTGCCATGCAAATGCCGGCCGGGACGTAGCCTTTGCGGACTTGCTGGCGGACCCGCAGCGCTGGGATTGCAGCCCGCGTGACTGGTCCATCTCCGCACCGCGCGCTTTCCTCAGCTTCGATCTGGGCCGACAGGCCGATCCCTCGAAACTGCGGCTCTCGACGCGTCTGACCCGCTTCGAGACCATGCGCCTGACCCTGATCGGAATCGACGGCCGCAGCGCCAGCCGCGTGGTGACGCCCGACGACATGACGCTCGCGACATCGGACTGGATGATGGGCACTGCCTTGCCGCGTCTCGACGGCCCGGCCGAGACACTGATTGTCGAAGTCGACGAAGCCCGCCATCCCGGCATGCTTTCGGATGCGCGGGTCGTTGCCGAAATGCCCGACAACGCCTCGATCCGCCTCGAACTGCTGTTTGCCGCCATTTGCGGCATCCTGTGCGTGCCGCTGGTGTTCAATATCGCATTCTACCGTGTGCTGCGCCAAAGCTTCGTGCTGTGGCACGCGCTGGCCGTGCTGATGATGCTTACGCAGACGTTCGTCACCTCCGGCCTGATCAACCGTTTCGTAAAGCTGCCGCTCGACCAGATCTGCGCCATCTCCGCCTTTTCCTGGGGCTTCGGCGTTGTAGCAGGAGCCCTGTTTTCGGTGGACCTGATCGAGCCAGGCAAACTCGACCCACTGCACAAGCGGTTGATGCGGGGGCTGGCACTTTGGATCCCGGCCTGGACCTGCTTCTACCTCTTTGCCGGCGGCGGCCTTCGCGCCCTCGCCTCACCGCTCTATTTCGCTTCGTTCATTCCGGTGCTTGGCCTGTTCATCTGGGTGATGACAGTCGCGAAGCTTCGCGGCAGCCGCGCGGTGAATTTCCAGATCGCGGCATGGACGCCGATCATGGTCGCCGGCACGATCCGGATGGTCTCGTCGATCGGGCTGACAGACGCGCCGCTGGAAATGCAGATGGCGCAACACCTTTCGATCGCGTTCGAGGTCGTCGTCGCGTCGCTTGGCGTGGCAGACCGTTTCCTGGTCATCAGGCGCCAGCGCGACCGTGCCCAGAAACAGTCCCGGGCCTTCGCCGAGCTGGCCGAACGCGATCCCCTCACCGGCCTGCTGAACCGGCGCGCTGTCGAAGAGCGCTTCGAGGAACTGAAGGCAGAGGGTTTCCGCACCATGGCAGTGATCGACCTCGACCATTTCAAGAAGGTCAACGACAACTATGGGCACGCCAAGGGCGACGACGTGCTGCGGGCCACGGCACACGCGCTCCAATCGGACGACGATACGCTCTCGGTCCGTTTGGGCGGCGAAGAGTTTCTTCTCCTGCTTCGCGGCAAGAATACGGCGGCACGGGCGGAACAGCGGCGGCAGGCCATTTCATCCCGCGTTGCCGCCAATGTTCCGGGCCTCGACCGAATGGTGACCGCCAGCATGGGCCTTGTGGAACATTCGTTGGGAAGCCTCATGCGGGCCGACTTCGCAACGCTGTATGCCCAGTGCGACCGGCTGCTCTACGAAGCAAAGGAAGCCGGACGGAACCGGACGATGAGCGAGAAGATCAGGGGATTCAGCGGACACGCCCCGCCAATTGAGGCGACAGGCTGATCACGCCAGAAACGGCGCCACGACATCCTCGGGCACGCGCAGCACGCGGCCGCTCCGCCGGTCGATCATCGCCCATGTCGATTTCGCCGAAACGATCGCCTTGCCGGCGGCATCGCGGAATATGACGTTGCGATCGAATCGTGCGCCGTTCGGGCTGTCGGCGACATAGGTTTCCGCGGTCACACTCTCGCCCTCGCGGATGTTGCCGCGATAGTCGATCTCGTGACGGGTGACGACCCAGACATAGGTATCCTGGTGTTCGGGTGATGCAACCGCCTGCCAATGGGCAGTGGCTATCGCTTCCATCCACTGGACCCACACCGCGTTGTTGACGTGACCCATCACATCGATGTGCTCGGGAAGCGCGGTGAAAGTCAGAGTGAAATGGGTGCTCACTCCTCCACTCCGAGTTGCCACAGGATGAAGGCGAATTCCTCCGCAGTTTCCCGCAAGGATTCGAAACGCCCCGATTTGCCGCCGTGGCCGGCACCCATATTGGTCTTGAGCAGCAGTTCGTTGGTATCGGTCTTCAACTCGCGCAATTTCGCCACCCATTTCGCCGGCTCCCAATAGGTAACGCGCGGATCGTTGAGCCCCGCCGTCACCAGCAGCGGCGGATAGGCCTGGGCCTTCACATTGTCATAAGGGCTGTAGGAGCGGATCAGCTCGAACGCCGCCTTGTCCTCGATCGGATTGCCCCATTCGGGCCATTCGCCCGGCGTCAGCGGCAGACTCTCGTCCAGCATCGTCGCCAAGACGTCGACGAAGGGAACATGGGCGGCCACCGCGCCGAACAGTTCGGGGGCAGAGTTCACGGCCGCGCCCATGAGCTCGCCGCCGGCCGATCCCCCGGAAATGCTGATGCGTCCGGCCTGGGTGTAGCCCCGCTCGATCAGCGCCCTTGCCGCGTCGACGAAATCGTTGAACGTATTGGTCCGGCTTTCCAGCTTGCCGGCCTTGTACCATGCGCGCCCGAGATCGTCGCCGCCGCGGATATGGGCAATGGCATAGGCAAAGCCGCGATCGACGAGACTGAGCCGCGAAGTCGAGAAACCCGGCTCGATCGCGATACCGTAGGCGCCATAGCCGTAAAGATGGAGCGGGCCACCCGGCTCACGATCCTTGCGCATGACGATGCTGACCGGGATCATTGTTCCGTCCCGCGCGGCGATCTCCAGCCTTTCCGTTGCATAGAGCGATGCATTGTAGCCCGAAGGGATCTCCTGCACCTTCAGCACTTCGAGCCGCCTGTCCGCGACATGATAGTCGTAGACCGTCGCCGGGCTGACCATCGACTGGTAGGACAGCCGGAGCTTTTCCATGGCCCATTCGGGATTGTCCGAAAGTCCGGCGGTGTAGCTCGCTTCGGGAAAGACGACGGGCTCGATCCGGTCCGGATCGTCGTAGTAGCGCAGCTCGACCTGATCCAATCCGGCGCGGCGCCCCTCGATCGCATAGAAGTCGCGGAACAGATCGACCCCGGTGAGGTAGAATTCATCCGATCCCTCGATCAGGGTCGTCCACTCACCCGGATTGTCGAGCGGTGCGGTCGCCAGGCGGAAATTCTCATGCGTGTCGTTGGCATGGATGTAGAGCGTGCCGTCGCGCTCGTCGGCATCGTACTCGACACCTTTCTCGCGTGGGCGGATCAGGATAGGCTCGGCCAAAGGTTCGGCGGTCGGGATCAGCCGGACTTCGCTGGTTTCATGGTCGCTCGTCGCAATGATCAGCCACTTTTCGTTGGCCGACAGCGAAGAGCTTACGCGGAAGCCCTCGTCGTCCTCGTGGTAGATCTCAATATCGCTTGAGGTTGGCTTGCCGAGCCAGTGAAGCCGCGCATTGTCCGTGCGCCAGTTCTCGTTGGCGAGGGAATAGACCAGCCCGCTGTCGCCTGCGACCCAGACCAGCGAGGACAATATGCCGGGAATTTCGTCGGGCAGCAGCTCGCCGGTTTCCAGGTTCTTGATACGAACCGTGAAGCGTTCGGAGCCGTTATCGTCTATGGAATAGGCCAGCAGCTTTCCGTTCTGGCTGACGGAAATCGCGCCGAGCCGGAAATACTCCTTGTCTTCTGCCAGCGCGACCTCGTCGAGGATCAGCTGGTCCGCCCCTGCGTCGTCGCCGGCGGCGACGGGCCGACGCCACCATTTCTTGTATTCGGCGCCTTCCTCGAACTCGATCCAGTAGAGGTAGTCGCCATCCTTCTGGGGAACGGACTTGTCTGCTTCCTTGATGCGGCCGCGCATTTCCGCGAACAGCTTGTCGACGAGCGGCTGATGCGGCGCCATGCGCGCTTCGAACCAGGCATTTTCGGCTTCGAGATGGGCAAGCACTTCCTTGTCGGTCACTTGCGGATAGCCCGGGTCGCGCAACCAGGCGTAATCGTCGGTTACGGCGATGCCGTGATGACTGAATGAATGCGGTTTTTTCGCAGCGACAGGCGCTTCAAGACTTGTGGTATCGGTCATCGCTCGCATCTATGGTGTAGGCACAAGGACCGCAACCATGCTGATGAACACCCACGAAGCCCGACTGGACGCCCTGCGCAAGGAATTGACGCGCCGGGGCCTCGACGGCCTCGTCGTGCCCCTTTCCGACGAGCATATGAGCGAATATGTCGGCGGTTATGCCCAGCGCCTGGCCTGGCTGACGGGGTTCAACGGCTCGACCGGAACCGCCATCGTCCTGACAGACACGGCGCTGGAACCCGCGGCGGCCGTCTTCGTCGACGGCCGTTACACCCTGCAGGTGCGCGACCAGGTGGATGCACGATTCTATTCCTACGAAAACGTGCCCGAGACCAACCCCGCCAAATGGCTGGGGCAGCATGCGCCCGAAGGAGCGAAGATCGGCTACGATCCCTGGCTGCACAGCAAGAAATGGGTGGCCAATGCGACCAAGGCGCTGACCGAAAGAAAGGCAGAGCTCGTCGCGCTGGATACGAACCCGATCGACGCGATCTGGGCCGACCGGCCGATGCCTTCTCTTGCACCGGCGCTGGTTCATGAGGAACGTTTTGCGGGCCAGTCCAGCGAAGCCAAGCGCGCTGCCGTTGCAGACTGGCTGAAGGAAAAGAAGCTCGATGCCGTGGTGATCACCGCACTGGATGCGGTGGCCTGGCTGCTCAACATCCGCGGCAGCGACATCGAGCGCACGCCCGTAGCGCTCGCTTTCGTCATCGCTCGGTCAGACGGCACGGCCGATCTCTACATCGCCGAGGAGAAGGTGACGCCGCAGCTGCGCCAGCATCTCGGCAATTCCGTCCGGATCGGACCAGATGCCGACTTCGTGCCTGCATTGGAGGCGCTGAAGGACAAGCGCGTTGCGGTCGATCCGGAAAGCTCGGTCGCTGCGATCTTCTCGATCCTTGACGATGCGGGTGCGGACATAGTCGAAGAGCGCGACCCGACCGTTCTGCCCAAGGCGCAAAAGAACCCGGTCGAGCAGGCGGGGCACCGGGCAGCGCAGGCGCAGGACGGCGCGGCCATGGTGCGATTCCTCCACTGGCTGTCGGTTGAAGCTCCCAAGGGCCATGTCACCGAGATGTCGGCGGCCGAGAGGCTTCACGACTTCCGCCACGAAACGGGCGATCTTCGCGATCTTTCCTTCGACACGATTTCGGGGAGCGGACCGAACGGCGCGATCGTCCACTACCGCGTGAGCCCCGAAACCAGCCGCACGCTTTCGCCAGGCAGCGTCTATCTCGTCGATTCCGGCGGACAGTATCCCGCCGGCACGACCGATATCACCCGGACTCTGTGGATCGGCCCGGATGCACCGCCAGCCGAGGTCAAGGACCGCTTCACGCGTGTGCTGAAAGGCAATATCGCCCTGTCGCGGATCGCTTTCCCGAAAAGCACGCGCGGCAGCCAGCTCGATACGCTTGCCCGGCAGTTCCTGTGGTCTGCGGGTCTGGATTTCGCTCATGGTACCGGCCACGGAGTGGGCAGCTTTCTTTCGGTTCACGAAGGGCCGCAACGCATTTCCAAGTCGGCAGGGGCCTTCGGCGGTACGGAACAGGAACTGCTGCCCGGCATGATCCTGTCGAACGAACCGGGCTACTACAAGGAAGGCGCCTACGGCATCCGCATCGAGAATCTGCTGCTGGTCGAGCCGCGCGAGATCGAGGGTGCCGAGGGCGAGTTCCTCGGCTTCGAAGTGCTGACACTGGTTCCGATCGAGAAGGCACTCGTCGACACTGCCCTGCTGTCGCCGGACGAGATCGCGTGGTGGAACGCCTATCACGCAAGGGTGCTCGAAACCATCGCGCCACAGCTTGACGGCGCCGCGCTTGACTGGCTCAAGGCGCAATGTACGCCGCTTTGAAACGATCAGGACAAGGAAGAGGAAGCCATGATCATCAATGTCTGTTTCGGCACTCGCGATCTGGAGCGCGCCGGCCGTTTCTATGACGCCCTTGCGGCAGAACTCGGCTGCGGGCGCACCAACGAAACGGAAAAGGCGATCTTCTGGGCCAATCCCGGTGTCGGCATCGGCTTCGCCATTACGCTTCCCTACGACGGCAAGCCCGCCACTTTCGGCAACGGCGTCATGGCGACGATCGGCGCCAAGGACCGCGATCAGGTCGATCGGCTGCATGCTGCCGCCATGGCCAACGGTGGCAGCGACGAAGGCCCG
The DNA here is from genome assembly GCA_020446575.1 of Novosphingobium sp. Classification (GTDB taxonomy): domain Bacteria; phylum Pseudomonadota; class Alphaproteobacteria; order Sphingomonadales; family Sphingomonadaceae; genus Novosphingobium. Next base: position 10,186 of record JAGREL010000040.1, read on the forward strand.
CCGGGAGAACGCCCCAACGGCTTCTACTGTGCATATTGGCGCGATCCGGACGGCAACAAGATGAACGCGGTGGCCCTTGGCTGATCGCGGCGGCCTCCCAGCTTGCGGGCGCATTAACCGCCTCTGGAAGCTGTGACAATTGGCGACAATTTCAGCTCCGTCCGGCATAATCGCGCGACAAGAAACCCATAGAAAGGGGATCAGGAAGCCGCGCGGAAGCGTTTTCTGATCCCCTTTCCCTGCATCCGCGCGGCTTTCACTACCCGCCCCTTGGGATGAGTGATTGGAGATTACCGATGAAGAAGTTGACTATTGGCCTTTCCGTCGCAGCGCTGGCGCTGGCAGGCGCCGCCTATGCACAGCCCGGCATGCACGCCAGGCCAGACACCAATGGCGACGGCGTCGTGACGCGCGCCGAAGCCCAGGCCCATGCCGATCAGATGTTCGCGCGTATGGACGTCAACAGCGACGGCAAGCTCGACCAGGCCGACGGCGAAGCACGCCGTGCGGCACGTTTCGACCGGATGGATGCCGACGGCAACGGCCAGATCTCGCGCACCGAGTTCGAAGCCAAACCCCAGTGGCGCAAAGGCGGCGGCGACGGCAAACGTGGTGGCTGGGGCCACAAGCGTGGACATCGCGGCGGCAAGATGATGATGCGCATGGCCGACACCAACGGTGACGGCGCTGTCAGCAAGGCCGAGTTCACTGCCGCAGCGCTCAAGCATTTCGACAAGGCCGACGCCAACAATGACGGCAAGGTCACTCAGGAAGAGCACGAGGCCGCCCGGGCCGCCATGCGCGACCAGTGGCGCCAGAAGATGGGTGGCGGCCAGGGCCCTGGCGCTCCCGGCAGCTGACCTGCAAACGCGGCGGATCTGGCGCATGAGTGAAACCGCGAATACCCGGCTGCTGCTCGTCGACGACGAGGCCGCCCTTCGCGAACCCCTGGCCGAATATCTCTCGCGCCAGGGGTTCGCTGTTACCCAGGCCGCGAGCGCGGCCGAAGCGCGCAGCCATTTGCGTTCGGAAGAGCCGGATCTAGTGCTGCTCGACATCATGATGCCGGGC
>JAGREL010000332.1 GCA_020446575.1 Novosphingobium sp.
AGGGATCGTCCTCCCGCAAGGGGCGTTCCCCCTGGTAATGGTAAAGCGAGCCGGTGCTGCCGTGGACGAAGGCCTCGCAGTCGCGGTAGCGCCGGGCGAGCCTTCCGGTGGCTCCGGCGTTGACTTCGTAGGCGTCCTTGTGGGTCGGCGGCAGGACGGCGTAGTTGATGACGACGTCGACCGATTTCGGCAGTGGTGACAGGTCGGGATCGGCAAGGTCAAAGGCAATCGTGCGCGCACCGGCCTCATCCAGCATGCGCTTCTGCTCCGGATCGGAAAAGCGCGCGACCGCATAGACCTCGTTGTTCTTGGCGAGTTCGGCGGCGACCGGAAACGCCACCAGTCCGCTGGCTCCGGTCACGAGCACGCGGCGTCCGGATAATCCTGTCATGTGTCTCTCCCAACCCGATTTCAGGGGCTTACATATCGCTTGATGTCCAAGGATCCTTCTTCGATCAACGGCGTCGTCCGTTCGACCGACGGCCTGATATAATCCGTTTCCCAGTGCGCCTTGAAAGCGGCCTCGTCGCGATAGACCTCGATCACCACCCAGGTCTCGGGATCCTGGTCGCTGACGAAACTCTCGTAGAAGACCACGCCCGGCTCGTGCTGGCGTACGTTTTGCGCCATCTCGTCGATGACCGCCTTGTAGGCGGCAGCGTTCTCGCGGCGCACGCGCATGTGGGCGATGTAGGTGATCATCCCCCAGCCTTCATGGGGCCGACGAGTTCCAGCACATGGCCTTCCGGATCGGTGACGACCGCCGCGCGCACGGCGTGTTCCGGGCGGTCCTCGCCCGCTCGCCGGGTCTTGCCGCCCGCCGCTTCGATGCCCGCGATCGCTTCATCGACGTCGGGCACCATGAAGCAAAGCCAGATCTCGCCGGGGTAGGTGGGGTTGGGCGGTGGCGGCAGCTCGACGAAGCGGGTGAGGATCAGCACGTGCGAGGTCATGTCGCCGGTCACCGAAAGCCAGCTCTGCTCCTGGTGCACATCGCCTTCGCCGCCGATATTGCGGCTGACCAGTTTCAGGCCGAGCCCGGTATAGAACCGCTCAGCCGCCGGCACGTCGCGGACCACGAGTTTGGTGGCATGCATTGCAAAGCTCACACCCAGGCTCCTCATCCTTTTCGGCGAGCCTAGAGCGGAGGCAGGAGCCCGGCAACCGTTTCGCGCGGCCGGCGGACGCGGCAGATTCAGTGCGTTCTTCTGCCGCGGCGGCCTCTGCCTCCACCGCCGCATCCGCGGCCACCTGCACCGCTTTCGCGGGTCAGGCAGCGCCGGAAGGCCGGCAGGTGGTTGTCGCGCGATGCAGCCTGCAGATTGCCGAACACGCGGCGGACGGCATCGTCCGCGATCTGCGGCATCAGCCGGTCGTAGAGGGCGATGTTCTCGATCTCTGCCTCTACTGCGCTTTCGCAGGCAGCGGCAAGGGTGGCCGGAGGCTCGACCCTGTCTTTCCAGCGATCTTCGGGAATGGGGATGCCGAGCCGCGCCAGCTGGCGTTCGATCGCTCGCGAATGGCGCTGTTCGGCTTCGATGATGTTTATGAAGGGGCGCACCGGCCCGAATTTGGCGATGACGGCGGCATAGGTCGCTT
>JAGREL010000041.1 GCA_020446575.1 Novosphingobium sp.
AGATGGAGCACACGCTGACCGCGCCATTCGACGGCGTGGTGGCCGAACTCAACGCCACGCCAGGCGCGCAGGTTCAGGTCGAGGCGCTGCTGGCGCGGATCGAAGAGGAGGGGGAGGAGTAATGCCCGGCCGCTTCTATGACGAATGGAACGTGGGCGACAGGATCACCCACCAGCCGAGCCGGACGGTGACGGAGACCGACAACCTGCTGTTCACCGCAATGACGCACAACATGCAGCCGCTTCACCTCGATGCGGAAACGGCAAAGCAATCCGAGTTCGGCCAGATCCTTGTCAACTCCACTTTCACCTTCTCGCTGGCGGTCGGGCTTTCGATTGCCGACACCACTGTCGGCACGCTCATCGCCAATCTCGGCTTCGACAAGGTGGTGACGCCCAAGCCGACTTTCATCGGCGATACGCTCACCTGTTCGAGCGAAGTGTTGGAGATGCGCGAATCGAAGTCGCGGCCCGAAGTCGGCATCGTCACCTTCAGGCACGAGCTGACCAACCAGCGCGGCGAGACAGCGCTCTCCTGCACGCGCACGGTGATGCTGAAGAAGAAGCCCGGCTGAAGCGTCCCCTATTTCGAGAAGAATTCCGCCGCCGACTGCGTGTCGAGATATTCCTTCACCCGGATGATCTTACCGTCCTTGAACTTCATCAGGTAGTGGTACACGTTAGTATACACCCGCCCGTCCGGCAATGTGCCCTTCGTTTCGGCTTCGACCGCGACACGGTCGTCCTCTGCGGTGATGTCGCCGAAAGTGGTCTGAACTCCGCCCGGAAAGATACTCGGCGAAGACATGTAGGCGACGATCTGCTCGCGCGTCTGCTCGCCGCCATAGGCGAAGAGGTGCGGCTTGCCGATCACCCAGTAGGTCGCGTCGGGATGCAGCAGCTCGTCGAACCGCTTGCCGTCATGCACGGCAGACGCCTTCAGCAGCTCGATGGCCATCTGCTTGTTCTGTTCGGTGCTCACTACGCGCTCTCCCCATGGATGCAGGTCCCTGCTGCACTTAGGGGGATGCGACGATCCGGTTCAAGCCGGCATTGTGCTCACCAGCGCACGAGTCGCGGCACGATCAGCCAGCCGGCAAAGGCGCTTACGGCCACGGCCAGGCCATGCCACAGGCCGATATGCATGATCGAGTCGAAGGGGCAGGCAAAGGAAAACGCGAAGACTCCGGCACAGCCCGCAGCAATTCCGGTGAGCAATCCGGCGTATCCGGGAGAAGTCGGTGCGCCGCGGCGCAGCCACAACACCAGCATCGCACCCGTCAGCAGGCCCAGCCCGAGCGAATAGACTGTGCAAAGAAGACCATGCTCCGGCTCGCTCGCGATCCAGGCTGCGTGAAAATCTCCGAGCGCCAGCAGCAGCGCGGCAAGCGGCAGCAGCCCTGCCATCGCCGCCGCCCAGCGCCAGCCATCATGCGAATTGCCGACGCGAGGGCTGCCCATCACCACCACGGTCACGGCGGCGGCAAGGCCAAGCAGCAGGAACAGGCCGCTGGCGATAAGGAACATGGCGTCCGGCCTGCCCGCAGCCAGGTCGGGCCTGACCCCGCCAAGCGTGACCACCATGATCACCGTCAGCGCCATGGCCGCCAACGCCAATCCGAGCCCGCGCCAGAACCGCAAGGGACGAACCGGCTGAAGTTCGTCAACCAGGCCCGAGATCAGATTTTCCGTATCGGTACGCATTGCATTCATTCTTTCTCGATCATGGCGGCAAGCTTTCTGAGGCCGCGATGAATATTGACCTTCACCAGCGATTCGCTCTGGCCGCTGGCCCTGGACGCCTCGCGGATGGACAGGCCCTCGACTTTCACCAGCTCGATTGCCTTTGCCTGTGCCTGCGGCAGGTATGAGAAGAGCCGTTCGAGACTGAGCCGGGCAGCGATCGCCGGTTCTTCCGGCGCGGCTGGAATGTCGCCGTCGATGGCTTCGTCTTCTTCCTTGTAGAGCCGGCGCATGTGGTCGACCCAGCGATAGCGGGCGATTGCCGCCAACCAGGGCAGGAAGGGCCGGTTCGGATCGTAGCTGGCGAGCTTGCGGTGCAGCGACAGCAGCGTTTCCTGCACCAGGTCGTCGAGATGCTGGGGTGCGATGCGACGGCGGAAATAGCCTTTCAGCCAGGTCTGGCATTCGCTCAGCAACATGCCATAGGCCTGCCGGTCCCCGCGCTGCGCCATCGCCGTCAGCCGGGCAAGGGTCGCTTCTTCCGTCTTCATGCTCGGGTCTTTTCCACCAGCACGGGGTCGAGCGCAAACATGCCGCCGCCGCGAACGACCAGCACCAGTGCCATGGCCACCCACAATGCGTGCACCTGCCACCAGGCCTCGGGATAAACGAAGATCTGGATGACCAGTGTCATGCCAAGAAGGGCAAGCGCGGATAGCCGGGTGAACAGCCCCAGGACGAGCAGTATCGGAAAGACGTGTTCAGACACGGCGGCCAGAACGGCGGCAAGGTCCGAAGGCAACGGAACGCCCGCATATTCCTCCCTGAACAGGAAATAGGTAGTGTCGCTGATCGAGAAGAAGCTGCCCTCCTCCACTTTCGTCCGGCCCGAGCGCCAGAAGATGCCGGCAAAGGCGACGCGCAGGAACAGCAGCATCAGCCCTTCCGGCAGACGGGAGGAGACGGCGGCGACGGCGCGATCGTAAAGCGCGAGCATTTCAGCGGCCCTCCGCATCAAGGCGCATCAGCGCGCCCGCCTCGATCAGCGCGATCAGCGCCGGAAGGATTTCCTGCTCCTCGGCTCCGGCCTCCTGCGCGGCCTGGAGCAGTTCGCCCACCTCGCGTGGCAGGGCGAGAAGGTCGAACAGGTTGGCCATGGCAAGCGTGGCAGGCGCGGCCCGCACATCGGCCAGCGGCCGCGTCAATATGATGTTCGGCGCCTCGGCGATTCCGGGCACCTCGCCTTCGAGCACGGCACCGACCCCGGAGCCCACCATGCACGCAGCGGGATGACGCGCAACGCGGATCGCCAGCAGTTCCGTTTCGGGGAGTCCGGCAAGATCGGCAAGGCCAAGCCCGTCGGCCTCGGCGGCATGGTAGCTTGCGAGCCAGGCCCATTCGAATCGGGCCAATGCGCCGGCCTCACCGCATGCGTCATGGCCAATGAGGAAATCGGGGAATTGCCGGCCGATCGTTGCAAGCGGTTGCGATTTCGCCGGCTCCGTCTCGACAAAGGCCTGCGACAAGCGGTTGAATTCCTCGTGGCCCAACAGGCAGCGCGTGCGCGGGAAGGTATCTTCAAGCGCCACCAGCCTGGCGTGCGAGATCGTGTTGGCATGGACGGCCAACCCGCGCAGCGCGGCAGCGCGACCGCCGGCGAATACACCGTCGGGGACAAAGTCCGGCCCGCCATCAACGGCCGCCATCATCGAGCGTTGCAGCGCTTCAAGCTGCATGGCCAAGCTCCACGGCGCTCATGATCCGATCGGCCCTGGCTGCTTCGGCGACAAGCACTTCGAAGTCCGGCACGTCGGTGTCCCACTCGACCAGCACGGGCCTGGGCCCGGCCCTTGCGACGAAGCGCTCGAACAGGCGCCAGGTCAGATCGGAAACCGGAGAACCGTGATCGTCGATCAGGAACCTTCCGTCTTCATGCTCTTCGACGGCATGGCCGGCCAGATGCACTTCTCCGACCAGCGCGGGATCGACGGCATCGAGCATGGCGAACGGATCGAGCCCGAGATTGGAAGCACTGACTTCGATGTTGTTGATATCGAGCAGGATGCCGCAGCCGGTGATTCGGCAAAGCTCGTGCAGGAATTCGGCTTCACCCATCTCGTCGCCGCGAAAGGCAAGGTAGCGCGAGGGATTTTCGATCAGGATCGGCCTCGCAAGACGATTCTGGACTATCTCCGTCTGCACCGCGAAATGATCAAGGCATTCGCGCGTGTAGGGAACGGGAAGCAGGTCCGGGTAGCGGTTGCCGGCGGAACCGCTCCAGCTCAGGTGATCGGAAACCAGCGCCGGAGAATACCGGTCGCACAATGCGGCAAGCCGCGCGAGTTCCATGCCATCGACCCCTCCGGCAGAGCCGAGGGACAACCCGACTGAATGGAAGCTCAGCGGGTATTGCCGCGCCACTTCGCTCAGCCAGCGATGCGGCGGACCGCCCGCGCAGAAATAGTTTTGCGGATGCACCTCGACCCAGCCAGGGCGAAGATCACTTCGCGCCTGGCTGGAGGAAGTGCCGGCCGGCGAGCGGGCAAGCGCAGACTCGTAGTGCTGCGGTTTCAGCCCGATCCCCGATGCGGGGGGCATGAGGGTAGGGATTGCCACGCCGGCCAGGCCCTTCGCTTACCGATTACATGTTGCCCATGGGCTTGGGCGCGGCATTGCCGGCATGGGGCTGCAAGGTGCCGCCCATCGCGATGCAGCTGC
>JAGREL010000333.1 GCA_020446575.1 Novosphingobium sp.
AGTTTTTCCAGGGCCACGCCGACTACCTGCGCGCCGCCCGCGAGGCCTGCGCGCTGCCGGTGCTGCGCAAGGACTTCATGATCGATCCCTGGCAGGTCGCCGAAGCCCGCGCGATCGGGGCGGACGCAATCCTGATCATCGTTGCGGCGCTGGAAGATGCGCAGATGGCCGAAATCGAGGCAGCGGCGATCGAACGTGGCATGGACGTTTTGGTCGAAGTCCACAACGAGGCCGAACTGGACCGCGCGGCGCAGCTCAGCTCACGGCTGATCGGTGTCAACAATCGCGACCTCAAGCGCTTTGTCACTGACATTGCCGTCACCGAGCGGCTCGCTCCGCTTGCCCCCGACGGCACGCTGCTGGTCAGCGAGAGCGGCATCAACAGCCACGCCGATCTTGAGCGCCTGTCGCAATGCGGTGTGCGCTGCTTCCTGGTCGGTGAGAGCCTGATGCGGCAGGATGACGTCGACGCGGCAACACGGGCGCTGCTGGGAACGTAGCAGCCGCCAGACGGACATTGACAGGGTTTTGGCGGCACTCTGAACTTGTCAAGCCGACTCGTTCAGATAGGAGGAGAGCCACATGAACAAGCTCACTCATCTCGACGAACAGGGCAACGCCCGCATGATCGATGTCGGCGGCAAGGCCGAAACGCACCGCGTCGCCATCGCGTCGGGCCTGATTCGCATGTCGGCCGAAGCGCTTGCGGCAATCCGCGAGGGCAATGCGCCGAAGGGCGACGTACTGGGCGCCGCCCGGATCGCCGGGATCATGGCCGCGAAGAAAACAGCTGAGCTGATCCCGCTGTGCCATCCGCTCGCGCTGGACGCCGTCACGGTCGATTTCGACTTTGAAGATGGCGCTGTGCGGGCCACCGCCACCGCTTCGCTCACAGGCCGCACCGGTGTCGAAATGGAAGCGATGATTGCGACTTCTCTCGCGCTTCTGACAATCTACGACATGGCCAAGGCGCTCGACAAAGGCATGGTCATAGAGAGCGTCAGGCTGATCGAGAAACGCGGCGGCAAGTCGGGCACCTGGCGGGCGGACGAGGCCAGGGGCGCATGAAGCAACCGCCGCTGCCGCTCGAAGAAGCGCAGGCGCGGCTGCTGGCGCTGGCCGGGCCGCTGCCCGTCGAACAGGTGGAGATCGCCGATGCGCTCGGACGCTACCTGGCCGAACCCCTCGCGGCACGCCGTACCCAGCCCGCCGCGGATCTTTCCGCGATGGACGGCTATGCCGTGCTGTCCAGCGAAATGGCCGGCCCGTGGCGCGTAATCGGCGAAAGCGCCGCGGGGCATCCCTTCGCGGGCGTTGTCGGCAGCGGAGAAGCGGTGCGCATTGCTACCGGCGCGGTGATGCCGGCCGGCGCCGATGCCGTCATCCTGCAGGAAAACCTGTCGCGGGACGCCGACCGGCTGCAACTGACGGGTGAGCCCCCTTCCCCACCCGGCAAGCATATTCGCCGGCGAGGCATGGATTTCTGCGATGGTGCCGAGGTCCTGTCCGCCGGAATCCGGATTGGCCCGGCGCAGGCGGCGCTCGCCATTTCCGCCGGCCACAAACGCCTTTCCGTACGCCGCAAGCCGCAACTCGTGGTGATGGACAGCGGCGACGAGCTCTCCGCCGATTGCGAGGCCTGCGCGCCGCACCAGATCCCCGCCAGCAACGGCGTGATGCTGGCTTGGCTGGCATCCAGTGTGCCCTGCTCGATCAGGCGCCTTGGCCCGGTTGCGGATGATATGGACGCGCTTGCCGCTGCGCTGGAGCAATCCGAAGGTGCCGATGTTATCGTTACCAGCGGCGGAGCCTCGGTCGGCGATCACGACCTGATCCGCCCGGCCCTGGAAGCCTGGGGCGCCGAAATCGATTTCTGGCGCGTGGCGATCAAGCCCGGCAAGCCGATCCTGGTGGCCCGGCGCGGCCGGCAGCTTATCCTCGGCCTTCCCGGCAATCCCGTGTCCAGCCATGTGACTGCGTTTCTGTTCCTGCTGCCGGTACTGCGCGCGTTGCTGGGTGCGGCCGAGCCCTTGCCGGTGAGGATCGTCACGAGGCTCGCCGAATCGCTCAAAGCCGGCGGATCTAGGCGTGAGTTCATGCGCGCGCGCTGGGACGGAAGCTGCATCGCGCCGCAATCTGTCCAGGACAGCGGCGCGCTTGCCGCTCTGGCAGCCAGCAATGCCCTGATCGACCGGCCCGCCGGTGCGTCGGCAGGCGAACCGGGGGATGAGGTTTTCGCCTTTCTCCTCGAAAATGGGGGAATCGCTTGACGGAATGCGAATCGTTGCTTAATTGTTCCGTATTCGTTCCCAAACGTTCTCATGTTTGGCAGTCCGCAAGGGAGAGTGGCGACAATGCTTACGCGCAAGCAGCACGAACTGCTCCGTTTCATCCAGAGCAAGCTCGAGGAAACAGGCATTTCCCCCTCTTTCGAGGAAATGAAGGACGCACTGGACCTGAAGTCGAAATCGGGCGTTCACAGGCTGATTTCGGCGCTGGAGGAACGTGGCTTCATTCGCCGCCTGCCCAATCGGGCCCGTGCCTTGGAAGTGCTGCGCCAGCCCGAGGATGTGACGAGCAAGCCAATCCCGGCTGCCGCGAACAGCAATACGGCCATCTCCTCGATACGTCCGCCGGCGGTCACCCCCGCTCCGGCGAATGACGTGATCGAAATTCCGCTGCATGGCCGGATCGCGGCCGGCGTGCCGATCGAGGCGCTCGAAGGCCAGTCATCGCTTCCCGTGCCTGCTGCGCTGCTCGGCGCTGGTGAGCACTATGCGCTCGAGGTTTCGGGCGATTCGATGATCGAAGCGGGCATCCTCGACGGTGACTATGCACTGATCAAGCGCACCGACACCGCGCGCGACGGCGAGATCGTCGTGGCGCTGGTGCGCGGCGAGGAAGCGACACTCAAGTATCTGCGCCGGCAGGACGGCCAAATCCGGCTCGATCCCGCCAATTCGGCTTATGAGCCGCAGATCTACGACCCCGCCGAAGTCATCGTGCAGGGCAAGCTCGCCGGGCTCCTGCGCCGCTATCACTGAAGCTGCCGGACCACCGCTACTGTTTCCCGTTCCGCCACCAGCCATGGCCGCCCTGCTCGTCGGCGACGGTGCGAATCCGGCCGTTGACGAGGTCGATTGAGAGGCCGCCGGTCCGCAACAGCAGGCGGCGGTCCGCTTTCAGCACCCTGGGCCTGCAAGACCAGGGCAACCAGCGGTCGGCGATGACGATATCGGCGCGGTCGCAGGCGGCCGCGAGAGCCCGTTCGGGCACGATTTCCTTGCTGCGGGAAATGAGCAGGCGCCACTCGCGCTTTCCTCTCTCCAGCTCCAGCGCGCAGAAATCGCGGCTGCAGCGCGCTCCCGGCCATTGCGAAAGCTCCCGCAGTTCGCCGTCCATACCCGCCAGTTCCATCAGATTGTCGCGCACATAGTCGCTACGACTGGTTCGCAGCACGAGCAGTTCGGAGTCGCTCTCCCCGGTGATGCCGACATGCCTGCCATCGCCGGAAACAAGTATGTCGGGCGGCCGCAGGACCATCAGCGAGACGATGCCCGCGGCAATCGGAACCAATCCCAGAAACCGCACTCTTGCCTGCCACAGCGCAAGCCAGAGCCAGCCGGTCACGAACAGCGCGACGCTGCCCCAGCCCATCGCCGGCAGCACCGTGACCGCGCCCGGCCGCGAGGAAATCCAGTGCGCAAGCGCGAGCATGACATCGATCGACTTGCCGGCAAGCCACCACGCCGGCCCTCCTGCTGCCGCCAGATCGAGGATCAGGGCAAGCGCGATCAGCGGCATGGAAACAAGCGTGGTCAGTGGGATGGCGATGACGTTGGCGAATGCGCCGTAAAGCCCCGCGCGGTGAAAATGGAACAGCGCGACCGGCATCAGCGCCAGCTCGATGACCACGCCGGTGGCGAACAGCATGGCCACATACCGCGAAGTCCGGACAATCCAGGCCTCCTCACGTGGTGCGAGGAACGCGCGCATCGATGCGCTGGTATTGAGGGCGATGATGGCCATGACCGCGGTAAAGCTCATCTGGAAACTCGGCCCGACAATCGATTCCGGCCAAAGCACCATCA
>JAGREL010000042.1 GCA_020446575.1 Novosphingobium sp.
GCCAATATCGACGATTTCCGCGAGAGCCCGGCGCGACTGGTGGCGGGAACGCTGGCCCGCAAGTTCGGGACACGCATCCACATCGTCGAGCCCTATGCGGCCGAGCTGCCCATCGAATTCACCGACACAGGCGCCGGCCTGATCGACATCGACACGGCGCTGGAGGATTGCGACATCCTGATCGTGCTGGTCGATCACGACGTGTTCAGATCGGTGCCGCTGGCCGAACGGGCGGACAAGCTGGTCTACGACACGCGCGGCATCTGGCCCGACCAGCCCAAGGCGACAGCTGCGGGTGAAGCGGACCGCGACCTACGGCTGGCTAGCTGAGAAAAGGCGCTGCCCGGCTCCCTTGAAGGGATGCGGGGGGTCCTACCGGGCAGCTTTCAGTCAGAAAGTGACGCCGAGCGTTAGGCTCCACGTCCGCGGGTCGCCGTAGTACACGGTCTGGATATTGCCGACCGAGCTGAATTCCTGCCCGTCGGTCTTGTAGAGCGTGTCCCCGACATTCTTCACCATGCCGCGCAGGTAGAAGCGGTCGAAATCGACCTGCGCGTAGACATTGCCCAGCCAGTAGCCGTCCTCGGTCAGGCCGGGCCGGTTGTCGACCGAGAGGTAATGCTTGTCGACGAAGCGCACGTCGCCGCCGAGGCTGAGCGTGGCTGAATCGCCGACCGGGATCTTGTAGTCGGCTCCAAGGCGCATCGTCAGCGGCGGCGCGAAGGCCGGCTCGCAGGTGATCTTGTCGCCGGTCGGGTTGCAGCTGAAGGCCGGCGGGCGGCGCCCGTCCTCGAAGCGCTTGTACTTCGCGTCGAGATAGCCGACCGATGCGGAAAGCGTCACCGGCTTCGCGGGCTTGACCAGCGCTTCGAACTCGAAGCCCTGGATGCGCAGCTTGCCGGCGTTGATCACCGGGAAACTGCCGCCGGTGATCCCGGTGTTGCCGCCGCCGACGCGGGCCTGGAAGTCCTTGTAGTCGGAATAGAACGCGGCCGCTGACAGCAGCACCGCGCCGTTGAGGAAGCTGCCTTTAGCGCCGACCTCGTAGGTCCAGACCGTCTCCGGCTTGAAATAGGGCACGATGATGGTCTCGCCGTCCTGCTCGAGCGTGACATCGGCAAGGCCGTTGACGCGGCCGTTGAAGCCGCCCGACTTGAAGCCGCGGCTGGCCGACGCGTAGATTTGCGTGTCCGGCGTCGGCTTGTAGCTGAGGGTCAGCGAAGGCGTCCACGCCTCGAAAGTGCGGCTGTCGACTGTGTTGAAGGGCGCCGGCAAGTCGTCGGGGAAAGTGAAGCCGGACGGGATCTGGACCGCCGGGAACAGGGGGCTGGACAGCAGCGCGTCCGTGTTGCGGTGATAGCGCTTCTTCTCGCGCGTGTAACGCAGACCCGCGGTTACCGAGAGCTGATCGGTGAATTCGTAGGTCAGCTGGCCGAAGGCGGCGTAGCTCTTGGTCGACTGGTCGTCGTCGATCGTGCGGATGAAATCGAGCGGCGTACCGACATAGCGCAGGTAATCGTTGGCGTAGGCTTCCTGATGCGAACGGATCTGCTCGTCGAGGTAGTAGAGCCCGAACACGCCGTTGAGCCGGTCCATGTCCAGCTTGAGCTGCAGTTCCTGGCTGAACTGGTGCTGGCGAATGCCCACGAAGACATCGCCGACCTGCGCGGTCGTGGCGTCGATGTCGATGAACAGGTCGGGGGTAAGTTTGCGATAGGCGGTGATCGAGGTGAGCGAGAGCACGTCGTTCAGCTCGATATTGATCGTGCCCGATACGCCCCAGTGGTCGAGCTTCTGACCTTCCCCGTCGGTGAAACTGGTCGAGGCCTGGTAGTCATAATGGCCGTAGGTTTGCGCCGGCGCGATGACGAACGGCGTCAGCCCCGTGAAAGTCGCGTTGTAGTCGAAACCGATCAGGTCGGTGGTGGCATAGCCCAGGGTCAGCGCATTGCGCTGGCGCGTATAGTCGGCGGACAGGATAACTTCGATCCGGTCGCTCGCCTGCGCGCGCAGGATGGCGCGGCCCGAGAGATTGTCGCGGTCGTTGTACTTCTTGCCGGTCAGCGGATCGGTGACGATGCCGTCGCGCTGGTCCCACAGCCCGGCAACCGAGAGCGCCACCTTGTCGGCGACCACCGGGACCGAGAGGTAGCCCTTGGCGGTCATCTCGTCGAAGCGGCCATAGGTGAAGCTGGCCTCGCCCCGGATGGTGCCGAGGTCCGGCTTGCGCGAGACGACGTTGACCGCGCCGCCGATAGTGTTCTTGCCGTAGAGCGTGCCCTGCGGCCCGCGAAGCACTTCGACCCGCTCGACGTCGTAGAGGTTGAGCAGCGCGCCCTGGATGCGGCTCATGTACACCCCGTCGATATAGATGCCGACCGCCGGATCGAAGGTCTGCAGCGCGTCGGGCTGGCCGATGCCGCGGATGAAGAAGTTCGCCGACGAGGCCGAGCCCCGGCCCTGCACGATGTTGACGTTGGGCACCGCGCCCTGGATGCCGGAAAGATCGTTGGCGCCCATGTCCTCGAGCTGGTCCTGCGACATCGCCGTGACCGCGATCGGAACGTCGATGATCCGCTCCTCGCGCTTGCGGGCGACGACCACGATCGCATCGCCATCGTCCTCCATCATCGCATCGCCGGCCTGCGCGAAGACAGGCGTCGAAATCGCGCCAAGCGCAGCCGAAGCGGACAGCGCGGCGACATGCAGACGAGCGAATCGGTGGTTGCGACCCATGGCGAATCTCCTCTCTGGGATGTGTTTTTTCGACTTCCTTGAGTCGCTAATATTGAAAGTTGAATCATCTTTCAACTTTTTGTTTGGCGGATGGGGAAATTTCACCTATCCGTGTGTCGCCATGGCAACAGCAGAGAAACCTGAAGGGCCGGAAAAGGCCGAAGCCGCGAGCCCCGGCAAGATGCCTCGCACAGCACGCGGCCGCGCGACTCTGCGCCGGCTGCTCGACGCGGCAGCCAAGGAGTTCGGCGACAAGGGCTTCCACGAAGCCTCGATCAGCGGCATCACCCGCCGGGCCGGGACCGCGCTGGGCACCTTCTACACCTATTTCGACAGCAAGGACGCGATCTTCTCGGCGCTGGTGCGGGACATGTCGCAATCTGTCGCCAGGGCGGCGGCAGCCGGAATCACGCCCGGGGCGACCGGCGTGCAACGCGAACGCGAGGCGCTCGCCGCCTTTCTGGCCTTCGCGCGCGAGCACAAGGAGCTCTATCGGATCATCGACGAGGCCGAATTCGCCGATCCGGAAAGCTACCGCGCCCATTACGAAGGCACGGCCACACGCATCGCCGCCCGCCTGGATGAAAGCGTAGCCAAGGGCACGCTGGCGCCCGGCAACAACGAGATCCGCGCCTGGGCGGTGATGGGCATGAATGTGTTTCTCGGCCTGCGTTACGGCATGTGGGACGAGGATCGCCCGATCGAGGACATCACCTCGGTCGCGATGTCGATCCTGAACTCGGGCATTGCCGGCGCAGGCGAATGACCCTGCGCCGGTTGGCGCTTCACTGAAACCCGACTAGCGTCTACCCGGCCAGAAAGGGGAGCAACGCTTACGTGGGTTCGATGAGGTCACAGGTTAAGCCGGAAAAGGCGGCGGCAAGGTCGTCAGGAGCCCTCCGCGGCTCGCGGCCCGGCCCGGGCCGGCCCTCCCGCGAGCAAAGCGAACGCCGCAATCAGGAGCTGCTCGACCGTGCGCTCGACCTGTTTCTGGAGCGCGGCTTCGAAGGCACGACGATCGAAGCGATTGTCGATTCCGTCGGCATGGCCCGGCGCACCGTCTATTCCCGCTACGGCGACAAGCTCGGCCTGTTCAAGGCGGCGCTCGAACGCGCGGTCGACGACTGGGTGGTGCCCGACGAACACCTCCGGGCCGCCGAATGCGAGGACTTCGAGGAGACGCTGCTCGGCGTGGCGCGGCTGATGGTCGACAACGTCCGCAGCCCCTCGGGGATCAGGCTGGCGCGGATCGCCAATGCCGAGGTCTTCCGCATGCCCGAGATCGGCGCCTATCTGTGGGAACGAACTGCCCGGGTCGCGCTGGCCTATCTCACCGACCTGTTCCACCGCCGCCTGTGGCGGGAGCCGCCCTCGCAGGCCACTATAAACGATACCGCCATGGCTTTCCTGATCCTGATCGTCGAGGGATCGTTCCAGATGACGGCATGGGAAAGGATCACCAGGGACGAGTTCGACCGGCAAGTCGAATACCGCATCCAGCTCTTCCTTCGAGGCGCCGGCGCGATGGCCTGAAGGGCGACGTCCTCTCCGGCCGCGCCATAAATAAGAACATTGCCTGACATTAATCGTTGCCTCGCTTCCGGTGAGCCAGTATTTGCGATTCCGCCAGCCGCATGATTGGCAACGCGAGCGACGGAGAAGGATGACAGCATGCAGACCACTCTGCCGGGCGAGCGGATGGACAACGCTCCTCTCATCAAGGAGCTGGACTTCGCGCCCTTCCGCATGCGCGTTTCGACGGAGCGCTATCATTCGCGCGAATTCCACGAACGCGAACGCGAGAAGCTGTGGATGCGCGTGTGGCAAGTCGCCGGCCGCGCCGAGGACATTCCAGAGGCGGGCGACTGGATGGAATACCGCATCTTCGACCAGTCCTTCGTGCTGGTGCGCGGCCGCGCCGGCGAAATCCGCGGCTTCGTCAACGCCTGCCGCCATCGCGGCAACGCCTTTTGCGAAGGCAAGGGACATGCGGCGCGTTTCACCTGTCCCTACCACAACTGGTCCTACGGCCTCGACGGACAGCTGCTGGCCGTCGCCAAGCCCGATTTCGACGGCACCACCGAGGAATTCGTCGGCGACAAGGACAAGCTCGGGCTGATCCGGGTGCCGGTCGAAGTGTTCGGCGGCTTCATTTTCCTCAATCCAGACCGCCATGCCACGCCGCTGTCCGAATTCCTGGGCGAAGCCGCGGAGTTCCTGGGGGCCTACAAATGCGAGGAAATGGTCGCTCATGGCCTCAACGTGAAGGAGACCATCGAGTGTAACTGGAAAGTCGTCATGGACGCTTTCCAGGAAGGCTACCACGTCCAGGGCGTGCATCCCGAACTGGTCGCGGCGATGGACGAATCCATGGAGCGCTACGGCTTCTTCGGCGACCATTCGATCGCGACCGCCCCGTTCGGCGCCGCTCACGATGCCGGAGTCGCGGTCGAGATCGAAGGCATCCGAAACCTTCCCGCGACGTTCCCAGCCGTCGCCGACGCCCTGCCGCGCTTCGAGGAATTTCTCGGCGAACACCGGAATGGCGAAGGAGACTACGCCTTCCCCGAGGGAACGACACCTCGCCTGCTGCTGCAGCAGGCGCTGCGCGAGACCTGGACCGAAAAGGGGCTCGACGTCAGCGGGCTCACCCAGAACCAGCTGACCGACAACCAGTTCTATCTGCTGTTCCCCAATTTCTTCATCACCATCCACGCAGGCGAAGGCACCTTCATCAGCTCGGTCCCCCACCCCGACGGCGATCCGAACCGCTGCATCTGGCATGTCGTCAACTACCAGTGGTTCCCTCCCGGCGAGCGCGCCGCCAACAAGACCGAGCTGGTCGAAATCGCCGAAGACGACCATTTCCCCTATTTCCTCGCGCTCGAACAGGATTACGAACAGATGGAACACCAGCAGCGCGGCCTGCGCCAGGGCATGCTGCAGGAAATGGCGCTGACCCGGCAGGAAGTGCGTCTTGCCCATTTCCACGCCGCCGTGGACAGCTGGACCGAGGCGTAAGGAAATCAAGGGAGAAGGATATGACAATCGCCACTACCGCCACCGCGACAGCCGCCGAGGAAGGGCCACTCACCAAAGTGGTCCGCCAGTTCACGGCAACGCAGGGCCAGGTCCTTGCCGCCGGCGTCACCTCTCCGTCGGATTACGATCCGGTCGCGGCCTTCGTCGATGTCGATCAGTTCAAGCGGGTCGGCGCTTATCTCGAGGAGCTGAACTGGGAAACCTACAAGGACTTTCTCAGCGGCTGGGCGAAGGGAGGCACCCAGTTCGAGTTCACCGAGTTCCACATCAGCGAGATCGGCGACGCGGTGTTCCAGGAGATCGAGGAGCGGCACCAGCGCGGCGACCAGTTCATCAGGAAGAACGTGATCGCCGTCTACCGCTTCACGCCCGAAGGCAGGATCCGCCATCTCGACATCTACGAGCAGGCGAAAGACAGCGGCGACTGGATCAAGGATTCGGCGAAAGCGGCAATGGAGCCGACCTCCTAAGCCGCTGAACTGCCCTGATCAGCTATGCGCTCGACAACTGACAACGTGAATCTCAGGATAATTGCCTACAGCCCTTAAGTGCGCGTCATCAAAGATAGTAGTATGAATGTTGGCTCGCCCAGCGACGAGGCGTTTCCGCCCGTTTAGATATTGCGCGGGGCCATCGGGAATGACACCCAAAGCCGGGGAGAGGCGATGGAACCCGTGAGATATTGCAGCTGGTTAGTGGAAATCTGTGCGACGGAGGGCGAATGGCTCGGCTTCTGGGGCGGGGCGGGTAGCGCCGTCATGGCCTTTCTCGGCGCGATCGCCTTCGAACGCCGCCTCCGGATACACAAGGCCAAAAAACCCGCCGCGCTATAAAGGAGCAACTGGTCGAGATGAAAGCGGCACTGGAGCCTTTCGCCGTTGATCCGCGCTCGCTCCATCCTGAAAAGCAGGTCAAGGCCGACGCCCCCGAACAGCTCGTCGCATGGCATGCCATGGCGGCTGCGCGCGCTATCGTGCGATGGGGTGTGGGATTCCCTGACCACCTCACCGCACGCCAATGGCGCGAGATCGAAAACCTACGCTCCATCGTTGATCAGTGGGATCGTGATATCGACGGAGAGGTTAGTAACCTGCGCCAAGGAGGGAAGGTCTCTTATCCCGATAAGCCCTTCCATTTTCGCCGGCAGGTCAGCGATCAGGTCGATGAAGTGCTACAGTCCTTAAGGAGTTGAGATCTCGGTTGTACATTTTTCAGCCTAGGCAGGCTCAGATGCCGGCGTACCACTGGTAGCCGCTGTGGTCTTCCCAATAGCCGCCCTTGCCGCCGTGCAGGTCGGTCAGCGTCTCGCGCGCCTCGATGCGCATGACATATTTGGCGTGCTTGTAGCCAAGCTGGCGCTCGACCC
>JAGREL010000334.1 GCA_020446575.1 Novosphingobium sp.
CGGTATTTGACCGAAGGGTCTTTCAGCATGGTCATTTCGGTATCTCACTTGGAATTCTGCGTCTTCTGGTGTCCCGGGATCCCTTGAGCGCCGTGCGCGCCGAGGGACGACGCGTCAGCTCACGCCCAAGGGCGTGTAAGTCGCAGAAGGAGGCCAAGCCGAATGATCATGGGTTTGCCTATGGGGATTGGGCAGCGGGATGTAAAGGGCTGGGGCGTTTCGTAATTGCGGAACTTCTTGAAGTTTGCCGAGGCGAAGCATGGCGACTTTCCGCTTCTGAATCTTGCCTTCCATGTTTTTATCATTTAAAATCAGTGTATTGTTAGATGCGAGGCGCTGTTGCTGAGACGGCCGGATTATTGTGCGGCGTTGGGGGAGTAGGAAAGGGGAATATCCCCGGGCCTTGCCTTTTGCCGGAAAGGTCTCAAGGTGCCTGTGTACGGTGGGGGCGACAATGTGCTCGGTAAACCGAAGCCGGTAACATCGCAGACCGCGGCCTTGCGTACGCCAAGAACAAGGAAAAGCTGACAAGTGGAGCGGAACAGACGGCTGGAATGGGCAGCCGACGTCGTCGAGATTCAGCAACTCGCCTATCGCTATGCAATCTGCACGGATGCGAAGGATCCCGAGGGCATGGCTGCGCTGTTTGCGCGGGATGCGAAGCTTGGCGATGCGTCGCTGACGCGGGAGGAGCTTGTCGAACGTTTCGCGAATTCCTTCAGCCGGAGTCCGGTCTGCATCCTCAATGTCGGCAACCACCTGGTCGAGACGGATCCCGACGATCCCGACCGCGCGAGTGGCACGGTCTATTGCCGCTGCGAAGCGGAATGGCAGGGAACCTGGCTCATCCAGCAGATCGTCTATCTTGATGAGTATATCCGGGAGGACGGCAAATGGCTGTTTCTGAAGCGGCACCACCTGCTGTTCTACGGAGCGGAACTGGGCCAGTCGCCGATCGAGCTGCCTCCGTCCGATGCGGCTGAACTGACCGACGGCAAAGGGTCGATGCCGCAGCGCTGGCAGACCTATCGGGACTTCTGGAAGAAATTCCCGGACCGGAAGCACTACTGATGGAGCCTGCTCGAGTCTCGGGGGCCGGACTGAGCGAGACTCTCGAGGCGCTGCTTCACGCGGCTCCTGCATTCAAGGAACAGGGTCTTAACAAGGCACCCGATAGGGGCGGGGCCTATGTGCTCGCGATGCATTTGCGCGAGCCGTTGGAGATCCTCCATCGCGGGCGCAGCCATCTCCTTGAGGCCGGTTCCTATGCCTACGCCGGCAGCGCCTATGGCCCCGGTGGCATAAGGGCACGGCTTCGCCGCCATTTCCGCCGCGAGAAGAAGCTGCACTGGCATGTCGACCGGCTGACGGTCGCGGCCGAAGACATCCGTGCAATCGCGCTGGAAGGCGGTTCGGAATGCGAAATCGTCGAGCAACTGATGCGCTCGCCCGGCTTTGCGTTTCCGCTGGATGGCTTCGGCAGCAGTGACTGCAATTCTTGCCGCTCGCATCTGCTGCAATGGCATCGGCAGATATGACCGGTAGCGGCAATTTGCTCTAGCATGCCGGTATGACGCAGATTCGCCCCTTTACTCTCGCCATCGGGCAGGAACAGCTCGATGACCTCAATCACCGGCTCGACGCCGCGCGCTGGCCCGACAAG
This sequence comes from Novosphingobium sp., assembly GCA_020446575.1. GTDB lineage: Bacteria > Pseudomonadota > Alphaproteobacteria > Sphingomonadales > Sphingomonadaceae > Novosphingobium. The sequence continues at coordinate 1,664 of JAGREL010000334.1, forward strand.
GAAACGGTCGACGACTGGTCGCAAGGCACGCCGCTGGCCGTGCTGCAGGACCTTACCGCCTATTGGCGAGACGGCTACGACTGGCGCAGATGCGAGGCGCAGCTCAATGCCCTCGGCCAGTTCGTCACCGAAATCGACGGACTGGACATCCACTTCCTGCACGTCCGCTCGCCGCATGAGGACGCGCTTCCGCTGATCATCACTCACGGCTGGCCCGGCTCGGTGATCGAATTCATGCGGATCATCGGCCCGCTGACCGATCCGGTAGCCCACGGCGGCAAGGCCGAAGACGCCTTCCATGTCGTCGCGCCTTCGCTTCCCGGCTACGGCTTTTCGGGCAAGCCGACGAGGCCGGGGTGGGGCGCGGAGCGCATCGCCAGTGGCTGGGCGGAACTGATGAAGCGGCTCGGCTACGGGCACTGGGTCGCACAAGGTGGAGACTGGGGTTCGCTGATCACTTACGCGATCGGCATGCAGGCGCCGGAAGGCTGCCGGGGCATCCATCTCAACATGCCGATCGGCGGCCCGACCGAAGAGGCGCTGAAGAACCCCACGCCGCAGGAAAAGCACGCGCTTGAGCGGATGCAGTATTACCGCGATTGGGATTCGGGCTACTCCAAGCAACAGCAGACCCGGCCGCAGTCGGTGGGCTATGGGCTGGTCGATTCGCCGGTGGGGCTTGCCGGCTGGATCTACGAGAAGCTGCACGGGTGGAGCGACAACGAAGGCGATGCCTGCGCGGTGCTGGTCCGTGACGCCGTGCTCGACAACATCATGCTCTACTGGCTGCCGGCCACCGGAGCATCGGCCGCGCGGCTCTATTGGGAAAGCTTCGCCCGAATGAAGCCAAGCGAAATCACCCTGCCTTCGGGAATCAGCGTGTTTCCGAAAGAGATCACGCCGTCGCCACGTTCATGGGTCGAGCGCAGGATGAAGAACATCGTCCACTGGAACGAACTCGACCGGGGTGGCCATTTCGCCGCCTGGGAACAGCCGGAACTGCTCGCCGAGGAATTGCGAAACTGCTTCGCGAAGGTTCGCTAGCCGCAGCGCAGGTCGCGGATCACGCCTGTCACGTCGATCATGACGTTCAGGCGGTCGGTTCGGTAGTCCGTGGTGGCTGCCGAACCGGGTGGGGCGAAGCGGATGCCGCCGGGTGACTTGGCCGCGGCCTCGATCTGTTCGCGCACTGCCGGGCTGTCCGCCTGTCCGATGAAGGATGTGAGACCGGGCGCGCCGCAGCTTGCCGACTTGGGATCGGTGTAGATCACCGGTTGCGGCGGGGGCGCGACTGGAGACACGGCCGGCCCCAATGCTGCGGGCGCTTCTGCCGCGGGCGCCGCTTCGGATGGGGCAGCCTGTGTGGCGAGCCTGTCGACCGAAGCGCCGAGCTCCGAGGCGTTATCGGAACGGCTGCAGGCCGAAAGGGCGATCACGGGGATCAGCCCTGCCAGAACCAGTAAGCGGGAACTTCGCATCGCCCCAACTCCTGTCCACCCGATGGCGCCAGCCGCCTCGGGACGGACGAGTTTCCTACGGTCAGTTCTTTTCCTTGTCGACGAGCTTGTTCGCACCGATCCAGGGCATCATCGCACGCAGCCTGGCACCCGTTTCCTCGATCGGATGGGCGGCGGCGGCCTTGCGCGAGGCTTTCAGCTCGGGCTGGCCGGCGCGGTTGTCGAGCACGAAGTTCTTGACGAAGCGGCCCGACTGGATGTCGGCGAGGATGCGCTTCATCTCGGCCTTGGTGTCGTCGGTGATGACGCGCGGGCCGGACGTGATGTCGCCGTATTCGGCAGTGTTCGAGATCGAGTAGCGCATGTTGGCGATGCCGCC
>JAGREL010000335.1 GCA_020446575.1 Novosphingobium sp.
AAGGAACTGCCTGTCGGCAAGCACCCCTTGCAACTCTATTCGCTGGGCACGCCCAATGGCGTGAAGATCACGGTCATGCTGGAGGAATTGCTGGAAGCAGGCTTCAGCGGCGCGGAATACGATGCCTGGCTGATAAACATCCACGAAGGCGACCAGTTTTCCAGCGGCTTCGTAGGCGTGAATCCCAATTCCAAGATCCCGGCAATGGTCGACCGCAGTTTCGAGAAGCCGATACGGATTTTCGAATCCGGTGCGATCCTCACTTATCTCGCCGAAAAGTTCGGCGCGTTCCTGCCCACCGAACCTGAAGCCCGCGCGGAGTGCCTGTCATGGCTGTTCTGGCAGATCGGCAGCACGCCTTATCTGGGCGGCGGCTTCGGGCATTTCTACGCCTACGCTCCCGCCAAGTTCGAATATCCGATCAATCGCTACGCCATGGAAGTGAAACGGCAGGCGGATGTGCTCGACCGGCGGCTCGCGGAAAGCGAGTATCTGGCCGGAGACAGCTACACTATCGCCGACATGGCGACCTGGCCCTGGTACGGCCTGCTTGCCCAGGGATCGCTCTACGATGCGGGCGAGTTCCTGCAGGTCGAGGAGTATCGCCACCTGCGGCGCTGGTCCGACATGATCAAGGATCGCCCGGCGGTCCGGCGCGGGCGCATGGTGAATCGCACCCATGGCGAGCCGTCGAGCCAGCTGCGAGAGCGGCATGACGCAAGCGACTTCGATCTGCGAACGCAGGACAAGCTACGGGATTGAACCGGAAGCGGACGGCGGACTCCTTCGTTCAGCTGACAGCAATCGCAATTCGGCGATGTCGGTGAAACGTTGCTGGACGGCGACGAACCGTTTGCGTTCGTGCCGCCCTGCGGGAAGTCACGAGGGGAAGGACAATGAGCGAGGAAGTGCGCAGGGAACGCTCACCGGGAATCAAGCTGCTGCTGGCAAGCCTTGTCGGGCTGGTCCTCGTGATCCCGTTGCTGCTCGTCTACGCGCTGGTGTGGGACAGGCAGGACCAGTCCAACACCGCGCAAGCCTCGATCAATGCCGGCTGGGGCGGGCCGCAGGTGGTTGCAGGGCCGGTGGTTGTCGTCCCGTTCAAGACCACGCAGGTCCAGAATGAGGAGGTCAACGGCAAGACCATCTCGCGCACGGTCGAAGTGGAGCGGATGCTCTATGTCTCGCCCGTCGAAAACAACGTGGCCACCAAGCTCGTGCCGGAGGAACGGCGCAAGTCGATCTACCGCAGCGTGCTTTACGAGGCCGACATCAAGGGCAAGGCCCGCTTCGAGCTTCCCGCCGACCTGCCGCGCTTTGGCGTTACTCGAGACAAGCTGATCTGGGATCGCGCGGAACTGCGCATGGGTGCTTCCGACGCGCGCGGATTGACGAAAGGCGGCACGCTCACGGCCAATGGCGCGGCGCTGACGGTTGAGCCCGGCAAGGGGCCTGCGTCAACGTCCGGGCAGGGATTCTTCGCCTTCCTGCCGTGGAACGGCGAAGGGGTTCTGGAAATCGATTACGGTTTCGGCCTGCGCGGCAGCCGCTCGCTCAGCCTCGTGCCGCGCGGCGGCAAGACTGTCTGGAATGTGTCCTCGAGCTGGGCCAGCCCGAGCTTCAGCGGCGCTTTCCTGCCCGAGACGAGGGAGATTTCCGACGACGGATTCAAGGCGAGCTACACGGTGGACAAGCTGGCGCTGGGCCAGCCGCCGGTGGCAATGGGGGACCTGAGTGCCCCAAGCATCGACGAAGGGCCGGGCTACATGGACCTGAGCCGCACCGCTATCGCCGACGAAACGGTGAGCGGGCAGGCCCGCGCCGTTACCACCGGCCTCGTCGAACCGATCAACCTCTATTCCAAGGTCGACCGTTCGGTGAAATACGGCTTCCTGTTCATCGGCTTCACATTCCTGGCCTTCCTGCTGTTCGACGTTGTCGGCGGCGCCCATGTGGCGACGGCGGAATACCTGCTGACCGGCGCGGGATTGGTGCTGTTCTTCGTGCTGCTGCTCGCCTTTTCCGAAGTGATCGGTTTCACCGCGGCCTATCTCGTCGCGAGCGCCGCGATCATCGGGCTGCTCACTGCCTACAGCGCGGCGGTGCTGAAAAGCTGGCGGCGTGGCCGTTTCATCGGTGCGATGCTGGTGGGCCTATACGCGCTGCTGTTCGTGCTGCTCAATCTCGAGGCCTGGTCGCTGCTGATCGGATCGGTGCTGCTGTTCGTGGCGCTGGCCGGAGTGATGTATGCGACGCGCAATGTCGAATGGGGTAGCGTGGGGAGACGGGAAACGGTTGCGGGATAGGCATCTTGTCGCCCCTGCGAAGGCAGGGACCCATCTAAGGTTAGTAGGTTTCAGACGTTTGCAGGCGTGACTGGGCTTATCTGGATCCCCGCCTGCGCGGGGATGACAAAGTAGGGTCAGGTCTTCGGCCAGCGGTGCGAGATGTAGGTCAGCACCGTTTCCGTGGCATCCGCATCGCAGAATCCGGCGAGGTCCCCGCCCGGCATATCGCCGGAAAGCGCGCGCACTGCATCGTCCTGGGTGGCGAACCACCATTCGGCAATGCCCTCGAACGGAAACAGCGGCAGCGGATCGCCCATCGGATGATTCAGCGCCAGCCGGTTGAGGCCCGCCGGAGGACTGATGCCTTCGTGTGCCGCGATGAACTGCCGGTCGAAATCCTGCCGTCCCACGCCATCCTTGCGCTTGAGGAAGCGGAACACCGCGAATTCCAGGGGCGGGCCATCCATCACCACCGTCTCGTTGCAGTACCACGTGAAGTTTGGCGTCAGCATATCGAAGACGCGCACCTCGTCCTTGTCGATCAGCGCGCGCTCTTCCTTGGAAAGGGCGCCGCCCTGCAAGGTTTCGAGCGATTCGCTGGATGCGACCGAGACGCCGTCATGCACGGTCGAGATACCGGGCAGGACAGCAGGTTGTCCGTCGAGCATCGGCTCGTCGATCCGGTTGCAGTAGCGCATCCAGTCGATCTCGGCTTCGAGGGCGGGAAACTGGCTGGCGAAGATGGCATGGCTCTTCCAGATGCGGGGCCAGTCCTCGCGCGACACGGTTTTGGCGCGCCGCGCCAGGTAAACCAGCTTGCAGCTCATTGCCGTCCTCTCCGGATTATCGCCAGCGCAGCCTGTCGCGGTTCAGCTCGGCCACGCTTTTCACACCCATCAGTTTCATGCCGCGCTCGATCTCGTCCTTGAGCAGGCCGATCGCGCGTTCGACGCCTGCCTGTCCCGCAGCCGCCAGCGCGTAGAGGTAAAGCCGCCCGCCCGAGGCGCAGTTCGCCCCGGCGGCGAGCGCCTTGAGCACGTGGGTGCCGCGCCGTACGCCGCCGTCGCAGATGATCTCGATCTGCCCGCCCACCGTATCGACTATTTCGCGCAACTGGTCGAAGGGCGCGCGGCTGCCGTCGAGCTGGCGGCCGCCGTGGTTGGAAATCATGATCGCATCGGCACCGATCGCGACCGCGCGTTTCGCATCGGCAACGCTCATCACGCCTTTGAGGCAGAAGGTGCCGCCCCAGTCCTCGCGCAGCTGCTCGGCCATTTTCCAGTCGAGCGACTGATCGAGCATGGTGTTGAAGTAGCCCGCGATGGACACGGCTTCGCCAGTGCCTTCACGCACATGGGTGTCGAGATTGGGCAGGGCGAACTTCTCCCGGAACACGTAATCCAGCGCCCAGCGCGGCTTGAGAGCGTAGGACAGCGCCGAGGACGGGGTGAAACGCGGCGGCGAAGTGAAGCCGCTGCGCGCGCAGCGTTCGCGCTTGCCGGAAACGATAGTATCGACCGTGAGCGCGACGGCGTCGAATTTCGCCGCCTGGCAGCGCTCGATCATGGATCGGTTCAGGCCCCGGTCCTTGTGATAATAGAACTGGAACATCTTGGGCGTGGAGACCATCGCCCCCACTTCCTCGATACTCACCGTCGCAAGGCTGGAAATGCCGAACCACAGGCCGAACTTCTCAGCCGCCCGTGCGACGGCGCGCTCACCCTGCCAATGGAACACGCGCTGCAAAGCGGTGGGCGACAGGATCAGAGGGAGGGCGCTCTTGCGGCCCAGGATCGTCATGGAGGTGTCGATCTCTTCTACGCCCGCCAGCACGTCCGGTATCAGGTCGCAATCGGCATAGGCCGCGGTGTTGCGCCCCTTGGTACGTTCATCGTCGGCGGCCCCGTCGATATAGTCGAACACCGGCCAGGGCAGGCGCTGCTTTGCCAGCAGGCGGAAATCGTCGATATTGTGGCAGTCGGAAAGGCGCATGGCCGGGGCTTAGGGCAATTCAGCCGCCCGCGAAATCCCCCCGGCCTAACGAGGCTGGACGGGACCGATTCTACTTCTTCTTGTCCTTTTCGGCCTGCGCGGCGGCTCTCGCTCTCTCGGCCTGGATTCGCTCGACATCCCGCCTGCTCGCAGGCCGGGCAGGATAGCGGCATCCGCGCGCCTGGCCGACGCCTTTCAAAAAGCCGCGCCGGGCAATTCCGGCCTGGATAGCCGCCTGCATCTTGCGCTGCTGCTCATTCGCGCCAGAGACCTCGCGGATGATGCCGCGGAAGGGAATGAACGAGCCGACCACGGATTTCGCGACCCGGCCCGCGCTGGGACCGCCGCGAACATTCTGGGGCAGATCGAAATCGTCGCCGAGCAGATTGTCCAGCCTTTCCGCCTCGCGGACGATCGGCCCGCAGCTGGAAAGACCCGAGAGATCATAGGGTTTCGTTTGTGCGTCGATCAGGATCTTCGGAATCTCGTCCTTCTTGAGGTTGAGATCGGTGACCGGCGTTGTCGCGACATCGACCGCATCGGGTTCGCGGTCGGTAATCGGCTTGTCCTGGTCGCGCGCGACGGCCGGTGCGGCGGCAATCGCCAGTGCGGAAAGGGAAACCAACAAGATTCTGCGCATCGAATCCTCCTTCTGCCCCGCAATTGCCCCTGCGATCAGTCTAGCGCCTCAAATCGGAAAACGTATCACATTCCTCGTCGTTCCCCGTCTCGAGCCCCTTGCGCAGCCATTGCATACGCTGCGCACTTGAACCGTGCGTGAAGCTTTCCGGATTGACGCTCTGCCCGGCATTGCGCTGCAGCGTGTCGTCGCCGATCGCACTGGCCGCCTGCAGCCCTTCTTCCATGTCCCCGCGCTCGATCAGCTGGCGATTGCGTCCGGCCCAGACGCCGGCATAGCAGTCGGCCTGAAGCTCCATGCGCACTTGCAGGCTGTTGGCCTGCGACGGGTTCTGCGCCTGCGCGCTGCGAACCTGATCGGCCAGCCCGACGAGCTTCTGGATGTGATGGCCGTATTCGTGGGCCATCACGTAGTAGCGGGCGAAGTCTCCTTGCGCGCCGAGTTGCCGGGCGAGCTGGTCGTAGAAGCTCGTATCGATGTAGATGCCCTGGTCGGCGGGGCAATAGAACGGGCCCATCGCGCTTTGCGCAGCGCCGCAGCCCGATCTCGTGCCTCCCTCGTAGAAATTGAGCGTGGGCTGTTCGAACCCGATCCCGGCTTGCCGGAACAACGGCTCCCAGGTCTGGTTCAGCGAACTGAGTGCGTTGCAGGATTCGAGCGCATACTGGTTCTGGCCGCAGATTTCTTCTGCGCTCTGGCCACCGGCCGGCTCGCGCTCGACTGGCGCGCCCTGCTGCATGCCTTCCAGCGTACCGAGCATCTGGCCGGGATCGACACCGAAGACCAGGGCGGCGATCAATGCGATGACGATCGTGCCGCAGCCCAGCTTGCCGCCGCCTCCGCCCGGGAAACCTCCTCCGCCGCTCCCGTGGTTGCGGACTCGAATATTCGCGGGGTTGAACCTGTCTAGCCGCACTTGAGCCTCTCAATTATTGTGCACTTGCGAAAAAGAGCTGGACCGGTCGGCCGAGCCTGTCCAGACCCTGACACAGCCTATCACAAGGAGTCGAGAATGATTCTTCAGGGCAAGCGCGCTCTGATCACCGGTTCAACGTCTGGCATCGGCCTTGCCGTCGCCAGGGCGCTGAAGGCCGAAGGTGCCGAAGTGCTGCTGTCGGGATTGGGTGATCCGGACGCGATCGCCGCGTTGTGCGACGAACTCGAGGCGCGCCATCTTTCCGGCGATCTTTCGCAGCGCGACGGGGTGGAAGCGATGATGGACGCGGCAGGGCCTGTCGATGTGCTCGTCAACAACGCCGGCATCCAGCACGTCGCGCCGATCGAGGAATTTCCCCCCGAGAAATGGGACGCGATCATCGCGCTCAACCTGACTGCGGCGTTCGATACCAGCCGGCTGGCAGTGCCGCACATGAAGCAGGCAGGCTGGGGACGGATCATCAACATCGCCAGCGCCCATTCGCTGACCGCCTCGCCGTTCAAGTCGGCCTATGTCTCGGCCAAGCACGGGCTGGCCGGCCTGACCAAGACTGTGGCGCTGGAACTGGCGACCTGCGGCGTGACTGCCAATTGCATCAGCCCCGGCTATGTCTGGACGCCG
>JAGREL010000336.1 GCA_020446575.1 Novosphingobium sp.
GCGCCGACTCTGAGATAGCCCTTGATCAGCGGGGGAAGCTGGAACACTGCCTTGCGCTCGTCATAGCCGCCGCGCGGAAACCGTTCGAGCGCAATGCCCATCTGCCCGCGAACCACGGGGCGATGCTCCGGCGAGGCAAGGTGATGGTGGTAGAGATAGGAGAGCGCGGCGGCATGGGGTTCCGGGTCGGTGCCGGAAAAGGAGGCACAACCGAACATCAGTCCGATGTTGTTCTCCGCGACGTAGCTGGCAATACCGCGCCAGAGCAGCTGGATCGTCGCGCTGGTCCGATAGGGCGGCAGAACGCAGGATCGGCCAAGTTCGAGCAGTTCGCCGAAGGGCCGCGAGCGTCCGGTGACGAGCGCACTGATATCGAATTCGCCGGTGGAATAGAAACCGGTGTGGCGCATCGCCACAGACTCGCGCAGCAAACGGTAGGTTCCGACTACGCGGTCGCCGTCCTGCGCGTCCTCGTCGATGACGATGAGATGATCGCAGAGCGGATCGTAGTCGTCGCTGTCGACGTGATCGGCTGCCTCGAGAACGGAAGCCGCGCCGCGCTCTTCGAAGAAGACCTGCCAGCGCAGCCTCTGCACTGCCGCGAGATCTTCGGCGTCCCTCGCCAGGCGGACCGTGAGTCCCCGCCTTGGGCTGCTGCATTCGAGATCGGACATGTTCCCTCCTGGGGAGGCGTTACCAATCCCTTGTGACGGACCCCTTGCAAAACGGTGATGGTTTCGTGACGCCGGTATGTCGGCGCGGCGGGCTGGAAGCCGGCCTTGCTCGGACATTCCTCGTCTCCCAATCTCGTCTTCGATCCGCATGGTCGAGTTGACTGCGCATGCAATGGGATGGCGCCGGCTGTCATTCCGGGCTTGCGAAGCCCGTCGCGGACGTCTTTCTTCGCTCCACGAAAATGCAGGGACGGGCGCACCGCGCAGAGGGAGAGGCTGCGATGAAACTGGGTGTAGCGACAAATTTCGTCTGGTTCGGGCCGCCGGTGACGGCACTGGCCCAGACCATCGAATCGCTTGGGTTCGAATCTATTTGGATGGGAGAGCATCCGGTGATTCCCGTGTCCGCCGCCAATGCGGTGCGCTACGGCGTGCCGCTGCCGCCGAACTACCGGCATATGCCCGACCCCTTCATTTCCATGGCCGCCGCCGCGACGGCGACCACCCGGCTGAGGTTCGGCACCAATGTCTGCATCGTGCCCCAGCGCAACCCGATCCATCTCGCCAAGCAGGTTGCTACGCTGGATCGCATTTCCGGCGGCCGGATCATCTTCGCCTTCGGCACCGGCTGGATCGAGGACGAGGCCGCGGTGTTCGGCTATCCCTTCAACAAGCGTCTGGGCGTCACGCTCGATTACATGAAGGCGATCAGGCTGCTGTGGACCGAGGACGAAGCAAGCTACGATGGCGAATACGTCTCCTTTCCACCGATCCACTGCAATCCGAAGCCGCTGCAGCAGCCGCATGTGCCGATCCTGGTCGGTTCCGGCAACGACAAGACCGAGAACACTGCAGTCCTGAAGCGCGTCGCGCGGATGGGAGACGGCTGGCTGCCGTCCTTCCTCACCCCCGCGCAGATGCGCGAACAGCTCGGCCAGCTGCGCGAATATTGCGCCGAGGAAGGCCGCGATTTCGAAAAGCTCGACATCTCGCTGATTGTGCCCGCGATCAGCTTCGGCGTCGGTGAACTGCCGCCCTGGGGTGCGCAGGCCTATGACGATCTGGAACCGGTCAATGCGCAGGAACTGCTTGCCGAATACGAGGAAGTGGGCGTCAACCGGATCCTTGTCGGACTGAACGACATGGAAGATGACGGCGCGTTCAAGACGCTTGAGGATGCGGCGAAGGGCATGGGTCTGATCTGAGATGGCCGGACTGCAGACAGGCCAGGGCATTGCAGCGGGGAAGACGGTGGTGGCAGTCCTGGCCGGATCGCCGGGCAACAAGATTCAATTCGCAATGAAAGGTAGCAAATGCCGGTAAATCTCGAACACGGGCTGTTCCTTGCGCCTTATCATGACGTGATCGAGAGCCCGACCGTCGGCCTGCGCCGCGATCTCGAGCTTGTCGAGTGGGCTGAAAAGCTCGGTTTTGCCGAGGCATGGTTCGGCGAGCATCATTCCACCGGTTGGGAGATCATCGGCTCGCCGGAGCTGATGATCGCCGCCGCTGCGGAGCGCACGCACCGCATCCGGCTCGGCACCGGTGTGGTGTCGATGCCCTATCACAATCCGCTGATGGTCGCGAACCGCATCCTCCAGCTCGATCACATGACCATGGGCCGGACGATGTTCGGCATGGGGCCGGGCCTGCTGCCGACCGATGCGGACATGATCGGCGCCGATATCAAGTCGCTGCGCCCGATGCTCGAGGAAGTCGCCGAAATCATCGTTCCGCTGCTGCAGGGCGAGGAAGTGACGCACAAGACGTCGTGGTACACGCTCAACAAGGCACGCACCCATCTGCGGCCCTACAGCAAGCCGCATCCGGAAATCGCAGTGGCGAGCGCCATCACGCCTTCCGGCGGAATGCTGGCGGGCAAGTACGGCTTCGGCATGCTTTGCGTCGCGGCGACGGAAACCGCCGGCTTCGACGTGCTCGACGAGAACTGGAAGATCGCCAACCAGGTCGCGGCCGAGAACGGCGTCGCCATGGATCCGCAGAAGCTGCGTCTGGTCGTGCCGATGCATATCGCCCACACACGCGAGCAGGCGCGGGCCGACGTTTCCCGGGGGCTGGCGCGCTGGGTCGAATATTTCGACCGGGTAGCGCCGGCTGGCATGCGCGGCATGTCTGGCGGCGATCCGGTGGACATCCTCGTCAATTCGGGCCGCGCGGTGATCGGCACGCCGGACGATGCCATAACCATGATCGAACGGTTGCAGGCCAAGCAGGGCGAATTCGGCGTCATGCTGTTCCAGTCGCACAACTGG
>JAGREL010000006.1 GCA_020446575.1 Novosphingobium sp.
CCGCCGAACTCGACGACGGGCCGATCCTCGGACAGACGCCGGTAGCCATCCTGCCGGGCGACACGCCGGACACTCTCGCCGCGCGCGTGTTGATCGCCGAGCACCAGCTCTATTCGCGCATGCTCGCCAAGCTGGTGACGCAGGAAAGCTCGCCCGAATGGCTGCACGGCAAGGTGGGGGAAATCGCTCGGGCTTTACCCGAGACGGAAGAGCGGGATTCGCACGGCTCGCCCGGCTGGCGGATCGCGGGCGGCAAGTATTTCGCCCATCTCAACATCCGTCACCATGGCGAGCCGCACATCGCGGTGCTGGCCAAGACCAGCGGTCAGGACGAAATGACAGCCCTGATCGAGCAGGACCCGGACATCTACTACCGGCCGGCCTATTACGGAGCCTCGGGCTGGGTAGGCATCATCCTCAACCGCCCCGATGTCGACTGGGACCATGTCGCGCACTGGCTGCAACGCAGCTGGCGCGCAGTCGCTCCCAAGCGGCTGACGAAGCTGATGGACGCCGCGGACGAATTCTAGATCTGGTCGTATTCCACCAACGGGCGGCTTTCGCGCGTTCCGCGATAGCGCGCTTCGGGGTCGTTCGGATCACCCGCGATGATCACGTGATTCTCATGCACTTCGAGCAGCGTGCCGACGAAGGGAAAGCCTTCAAGGCTCCCCGTCACACGATAGCTGACTGTGTCCCCGACTCTGAACGACGTCTCGTCGAAATTGAATTCGAAGGGGCAGGCTTCGCCTTCTTCACCCATGCCTTGCATCGCGGATCTCCTTTGGCTGAAAGATAATACCGCGGGCACGCAAATGCAAAGGCCGCCGGATTGCGCCGACGGCCTCCGGTTTGTCGTTCGCAGAAGGCTCAGCCGACGATTTCTTCAGGCTTGAAGAAGAAGTCGATTTCGATCTTCGCGTTCTCGTCGCTGTCCGAGCCGTGAACCGAGTTCGCTTCGATGCTTTCGGCGAAGGTCTTGCGAATCGTGCCATCGGCCGCATCGGCCGGATTGGTCGCGCCCATCACGTCGCGGTTGCGCTTCACCGCATCCTCGCCCTCGAGCGCCTGCACCACGACCGGACCCGACGTCATGAAGGCGACGAGGTCGTTGAAGAAGGGACGCTCCTTGTGGACCGCGTAAAAGCCTTCGGCCTGGTCTTTGGTCATATGGATGCGCTTTGAGGCGACGACGCGCAGGCCGGCTTCCTCCAGCATCTTGGTGATCGCGCCGGTCAGATTGCGGCGCGTGGCATCGGGCTTGATGATCGAGAATGTGCGGGTAACCGCCATCGTTTCGTTCCTTGCGAATGTCTGGTGTTTGTCTGGAAAGTGGCGCGCCCCTAGCCGGGAAAATGTTGCGCCGCAAGATTGGGGGTTACGGCCCCTCGACCCATTTGCCGTCCTGCTGCTTCCAGAACCGGCGTTCCAGGGCGTCCCGGTTGCCCAGCATCCGCCAGCAGTCGCGTGCCGGTTGCAGCGTCTGCTCGTCGAACATGAAGAACACCCGCTCGAACGGCGGCTCGCCGTCGCGCCACATACCGTCGGCGATCGCCATGTAGCGCGCGCCGTTGGCGGGGTCCGGCCGGTCGGAAAGCAGGATCGGCTGACGGGCATCGTCGGGGCCGCCCGCGTCCCCGTGGGCAAGGAAGCTGTCGGCCAGCTTGCTCCACAGGGCCTCGCTGATGCGGCCACGCTGGCCTTCGTCGCCCGAAACCACCAGCAGCCGTTCGCCTGCCTTCAGCGTCGCCCGCGCGATCAACGGCAGGGCGGCTTCGGCCGGATCGCGGCTGAGCTGGTAGAAATCGACTCTCATCGCACCTGCGGCGTCAGCCTTCGAAATTGTCGCGCACGAGACGGTCGAGCAGCCGCACGCCGTATCCAGTCGCGCCCTTGTCCCAGGTCGCGCCCGGCTTGTCCGCCCAGACGGTTCCCGCGATGTCGAGATGCGCCCAGGGCGTGCCCTTGTCGATGAAGCGCTGCAGGAACTGCGCAGCGGTGATCGAGCCGCCGAAGCGATTGCCGACGTTCTTCATGTCGGCAATCGCGCTGTCGAGCTGCTTGTCGTAGGCCGAACCCATAGGAAAGCGCCACAGCCTGTCGCCCGAGGCATTGCCGGCCGCGATCAGCTTGTCCGCCAGCGGATCGTCGTTGGAGAAGATGCCTGCATATTCGTGCGCCAGCGCAGCGATGATCGCGCCGGTCAGCGTCGCAAGATCGACGATGGCGGTAGGCGAATATTCCTTCTGCACCCAGGTCAGCGCGTCGCACAGTACCAGCCGGCCTTCGGCATCGGTGTTGATGACTTCGATGGTCTGGCCCGACATCGACGTCACCACGTCACCCGGCCGCTGAGCCTTGCCGTCGGGCATGTTCTCGACAAGGCCGCAAATGCCGATGACGTTGGCCTTGGCCTTGCGCAGCGCCAGCGCCAGCATCGTGCCCGCAACCGCGCCGGCTCCGCCCATGTCCCATTTCATGTCTTCCATGCCGGCGGCGGGCTTGATCGAAATGCCGCCGGTATCGAAGAC
>JAGREL010000337.1 GCA_020446575.1 Novosphingobium sp.
TTCGGCCGCAAGTCGCTCAACGAGATCAAGGAAGTGCTTTCCTCGATGGGTCTGCGGCTCGGCATGGATATCCCCGGCTGGCCGCCAGAGAACATCGAAGAGATGGCCAAGAAGTTGGAACAAGAACTTCTTGGCTAATGACCAAGTCAGCTGATCCGTCATCCCCGCGAAAGCGGGGACTGGAGCAGGAACTGCTGGGCTGATCTGGTCCCTCTTAACCGAGGGCAGCATAGGGTTACGGCGGCCACCCCAAGCGCCGCCAGGACCGGGGTACCTGATACGGCCCCCGTACGAACGGAGTAGAAGACATGCGTCACAAGATCAGCGGCCGCAAGCTGCAGCGTACCTCGTCCCACCGCCGCGCGCTGCTGCGCAACATGTCGGCGGCGCTCATCAAGCATGAGCAGATCACCACCACCTTGCCCAAGGCGCGCGAGCTGCGTCCCTATCTCGAGAAGCTGATCACGCTTGCCAAGCGCGGCGGACTCAGCAATCGCCGCATCGCCCACTCACGGCTGATGGACGACACCCAGCTCACCAAGCTGTTCGACGTGCTGGCCGAGCGCTACGCCGGCCGCAACGGCGGCTACACCCGCATCATCAAGGCCGGCATCCGCGCTTCGGACGCGGCGCCTCTCGCCGTGATCGAACTCGTCGACCGCGACCCCGACGCCAAGGGACAGGATTCGGGCCCGGTGATGGAAGAAATGGAAGAATTCGCGGAGGCGTGAGCGGGGCCTTATCGTGGAAAAGCAGAGAAGGGGACGTGGGCGATAGCTTGCGGCCGTTTTCGGTGGTGATCGGGTGAGGGACAGTAGCTAACGTCTTTTGCGTTGGGCGGCTGCCTTCAGAATTTCCTCCATATCCATGATACAATTTCGACCCTTAATGCCGTCTTCGGTCTTGTCCTCGGGATCGGCTTCGAAGTGGGCGCGCATGCGTTTGGTCAGCTCGATCAATGCCGAATAGTCTTTTTCGCCTACTCTCTTCCGGATGAGTTTGAGGCCTTCGTTGAGAGCGAAAAATTCCGTGTCGAGGTTCTGCTCGGGAAAATAGCCCGAGTCATCAATGAATCTTGGTGCGGAGAGCATCATGTCACCCAATAGATCCATGATCTCGCCTATGTCTTTAGGGATGTAAGGTGTGTACGGCTTTGGCATTGTCATTTCCCGGGCCGACGGATGTTCCGACGAACTGCTGCGGCATGTTCTTTTCCTTGTTTAGAGAAAGAACGTTTCAAGAACATTCCAACAAATCAATACCCATGATGAAAGTTTCATCCGAAGTGGGGCGATTGCCGCGACGCGGCGCCTCGTCCTCGGCAACCGCGCCACACCGAATTGCAAAGTCCCGCCCCCCTGCTAACGTCGCCGCTGCATTTCGTATTCCGGGAGACAAGGATGTTTCGCTTTGCCTGCGCGCTGCTTGCGGCCGCTGGGCTTGCCTTTTCTCCGCAGCTGATCGCGCAGGACATGAAGCCCATAACCTATCCCGAATCCCGCCGCGGCGACGTGGTCGAGACGCTGTTCGGCGAGCGCATTGCCGATCCCTATCGCTGGCTCGAGAATGACGTTCGCAACGATGCCGAAGTCGCGGACTGGGTGGACCGGCAGAACGCGGTCACCCGTGCCTATCTCGACACGCTGCCACAGCGCGCCTGGTTCGAAGCGACGATTCGCAAGCTGCTGAATTACGAGCGCTTCGGCCTGCCGGTGAAGGCGGGCGGGCGCTATTTCTACACGCGCAATTCCGGACTGCTCAATCAGGCGCAGCTGTTCGTCCGCAAGGGGCTGAAAGGCAGGCCGCGCCTGTTGCTCGATCCCAATGCCTGGTCGGAGGACGACGCCACCGCGCTCGACGAGTGGAAGCCATCGGACGATGGCGACTACCTGCTTTACAGCGTTCAGGACGGCGGCACCGACTGGCGCATCCTGCGCGTGCTCGATGTGAAAAGCGGCAAGCCTCTTCCCGACGAGATCCGTTGGGCCAAGTTCACCGAACTCGCCTGGGTGGGCAGCGAGGGCTTTTTCTACTCCCGCTTTCCCGAGCCCGACGAGAGAGAGGAATTCCAGGCGCTCAATTACAATCAGGCGGTCTGGTTCCATCGCCTCGGCACCAGCCAGGCCGAGGACGAGCTGGTTTTCGCCACGCCGGACCACCCGGAATACAGCCATACGGCGCAAGTCACCGAGGATGGGCGGTTGGCCGTCATCACCAGCGCGATCGGTACCGATGCCCGATACGAGCTGCATGTCATCGACCTGAAGCGACGCTCGCGCGTCAGGAATTCCGATGGAGGCTGGAAGGCGCGTCCGCTGGTCACAGGTTTCGATCATGACTGGCGGCTGGTCGATGGCATGGGCGAGGTGCTGTGGTTCGTCACCAACTGGCAGGCGCCGCGCTTTCGCCTCGTCGCGATCGACCTCGGTAAGAAATCGCCTGAATGGCGGGAACTCGTCGCCGAGAAGCAGGATATCCTTCAGCAGGCGACGATCATCGGCAGCCAGCTTGTCCTCAACTATCTCAGGGACGCCTCGACACGCGCGTTGATCTACGATCTCAATGGCCAGTCGATCCGTGAGCTTTCGCTCAACGGCATCGGCAGCGCGGCGGGCTTCCACGGCAAGCCCAGCGATCCGGAAACCTTCTACAGCTACACCAGCTTCAACCGGCCGCCGGCGATCTATCGCATGAATATGGCGACAGGCGAATCGAGCCCCTTCGCCGAGCCGAAGCTGACTTTCGTGCCCGGCGAATACGATGTCGAACAGCGCTTCTACACGTCGAAGGACGGCACCCGCGTGCCGATGTTCATTGTCCGCAAGAAGGCGATCGCCAAGGCAGGCAAGCCAGTGCCGACGCTGCTGTATGGCTATGGCGGCTTCGATATCGCGCTGACACCGGGGTATTCTTCGATCCGCATGGCCTGGCTGGAGGCGGGCGGGGCTTTTGCCCTGGCGAACCTGCGTGGCGGCGGCGAATATGGCCGGGAATGGCATGACGCCGGGCGGCTTGCCAACAAGCAGAATGTGTTCGACGATTTCATCTCCGCCGGCGAGTTCCTGATCGCGCAAGGCATCGCACCCTCGGGCGGCCTCGCGATCCAGGGTGGCTCCAATGGCGGCCTGCTGGTCGGGGCGGTGGTCAACCAGCGGCCCGACCTGTTCGCTGCCGGCAATGCGGCAGTGGGGGTAATGGACATGCTGCGCTTCGACCGCTTCACTGCCGGGCGGTACTGGGTGGACGATTACGGCTATCCCGACCGGGAAGAGGATTTCCGCGTGCTGCGCGCCTATTCGCCGTATCACAACATCAGGCCGGGAGCGGATTATCCGGCAATGCTGATAACCACCGCGGATACCGACGACCGCGTCGTGCCGGGCCAC
>JAGREL010000338.1 GCA_020446575.1 Novosphingobium sp.
GACAGCCGATCCCGCTGATCGCCGAAACCGGGGGACAGAACGCAATGATCGTCGATTCCTCGGCGCTTGCCGAACAGGTCGTTGCCGACGTCATCGCGTCCGCTTTCGACAGCGCCGGCCAGCGCTGTTCGGCGCTCCGCGTGCTGTGCCTCCAGGAGGAAATCGCGGACCGCACGCTGGCGATGCTGCGCGGCGCCCTGGCCGAGCTTTCGGCAGGGCCCACGGACCGGCTCCGCACCGATGTCGGCCCGGTGATCACCGCGCAGGCGGCCAGCGGCATCGAAGACCATGTCGAGCGCATGCGCGCCCTGGGCAAACGCATCGAGCGCCTGCCGCTCGGCCCGGAGTGCAAGCACGGCACCTTCGTTGCACCCACTGTGATCGAGATCGACGACCTGTCGGAACTCGAACGCGAGATCTTCGGCCCGGTGCTCCATGTGCTGCGCTACAAGCGGCAGGATCTTGGCCGGCTGATCGATGCGATCAACGCCACCGGCTACGGCCTCACTTTCGGCGTCGCGACGCGGCTCGACGAAATGGTGGCGGAATGTTCGGCGCGGGCTGGTGCCGGTAACATCTACGTGAACCGCAACATCATCGGCGCGGTGGTCGGCGTGCAGCCCTTTGGCGGGCGCGGCCTGTCCGGAACCGGGCCCAAGGCGGGCGGTCCCTTGTACCTCGGCCGGCTGGTCGCGGGCCCGAACTTCGGCGTTGCCGGAGGCGCGCCCGACCCCGCGCTCGAAACCTTCGCCGGCTGGCTCGAGCAACGCGGTGAAACCGGTTCGGCGGCGATTGCACGCGAATGCGGCAGCCGCTCGGCGCTGGGTGCCAACCTCGACCTTCCCGGCCCCGTCGGCGAGAAGAACCTCTATTCGATCCATCCGCGCGGCACGATCCTGCTGCGCGCCCAGACCCGCGAAGGCATGTCCGCCCAGATCGCGGCGGCGCTTGCGACCGGCAATCGCATCGTCCTCGATGCCCCGCATCTCGCGGACGACCTCTCCGGCCTTCCCCAGGCGGTCGCCGAAAGGATCGACCCGGCGGGAGATCAAGGGTGGGCCGGGGCCCTGATCGAAGGCGACAGCGAACAGGCGTTGGCGTCGCTTGCCGAGCTGGCCGCCGCGCCGGGCCCGCTGGTGCCGGCGCAGGCGGCAAGTGCCGACGATTGCCGCAAGGGCTGTGCCTACCGCCTCGACTGGCTGGTGCACGAAGTCTCGGTCTCCATCGACACCACCGCTGCGGGCGGCAATGCCTCGCTGATGGCAATCGCCTGATGACCGCTGGACCGGTCAGTCCAGCGCTATGCGATAGCTACGCGCCGCAGTCCGGCGGAACAGCTGATCCTTCTCCTGATCGGAGCAGTTCGCCGCGATCCGCTTGAAGGCGTTCCAGGTCGCCCCATAGCTTCCAGCGGCGTTGTCCGGAGGAAAATTGCTCTCGAACATGGCGCGCGCCGGGGTGAAAGCCTCGATGCAGGTCTCGATACACGGCCGCCAGCGCTCGGCGAGCGCTTCGGAGGGCGAAAGCACATTATTCGCCCCGACCTGCGCCCCGATATCCATGCCGAGGCCGCCCAGCTTGACCAGCACATTGGGGCGGCGGGCCAGCTCCGCGATCCTCGGGGCCCACTCGGCGCGCGCTTCGGCTTCCCGCCCCGCCCAGACGCCCTGCGATTCGGGCGTGCCGACATGGTCGAGGATGATCGTCAGCCCCGGCAGGGCATCGGCAAGGCTTGCCAGCTCGCCGAGCTGGGTGTGCAGGCACCAGACATCGAGGCTGAGATCCATGTCCGCCAGCGCCCGTGCGCCTTCGTGAAAGCGCGGATCGAGCATGATACCCTTTAGCGAGGGGTCGCAGGGAAAGCCGAACATGTCGGCCTCGCTGTAGGCCAGCGCCATCCGGATACCCCGGAACCGCTCGCCGGCGCGCGATGCATGGGCTTCAAGCACCGGCCTGACCCCATCGCCCAGCAGCAGGTTGGCACTCGACACAATGCGATGGGCGACAAGGCACGGGCCATATTTACCGCTGGCAGCCATGGCAGCGGCGCCGTTCGCGAATTCGGTCTCGCCCACGGGCCGCAGCTCTTCGGGACCATCCTGCCGGTACATCTGATGGCATTCCACAAAGACGGTGTGGGTCACGTTGTGGCCGCTCGCTTCCAGCATCTGCAACAGCTGGGGCAGCAGGAATGTCTGCGGCAGCTGCGGACTGCCCGGCGCGGGCAGGATTTCCCACAAATGGAGATGCGGGTCGATTATCGGCCGATCCGGCTCGATCGGCGGTTCCTCGGCAGTCATGCGTCAGGCCCCGTTTCCCATATTTGGTAGTGAATTGTTATCCGGTTTCGCGCTCCTTGCGCGCGCCATCGATTGACACAGGTCATATTCACGAAATATTCCCTTGAATAGCCACCCCCGACTGGCGAGTGATGATTGAGGGACATCGGCAGCAGGTCGCGCGGGGGCGC
Source organism: Novosphingobium sp. (assembly GCA_020446575.1). Lineage (GTDB taxonomy): Bacteria > Pseudomonadota > Alphaproteobacteria > Sphingomonadales > Sphingomonadaceae > Novosphingobium. The sequence continues at coordinate 2,471 of JAGREL010000338.1, forward strand.
CGCTTTGCCACACAATCTCGATCCCCCAATGAAAGGTCATGCGTTGCGTCCTGGTGATCTAGCCTTCGCCTTGTGGCAGGTGAGTTTTCAACCGCTGGATCTTACCGGGCAGCCGGTCGTGCCGGCGCTGGACGACGGCGGCGAACCCCTGCCCGGCGCAATCATCTACGATCCCGATACGGGCACCGTGACATTCACTGTCGCGCTGCCGGACGTGGGCACGCTGCAATACAGCTATTCGAGCGTCTTCGACGCTTCCGGCCTGCGCGCTGTCAGCGGCATCTTCAACAATATCGGCGCCGGCCAGTATCAGTTCGGGCAAACCGGCACGCTGTTCCTGCGCAATCTCGACAGCGGATACGGCAGCTACCTCAGCCAATACCTGCCCGCCGCCGAGGAAGGCGATTCCGAAGCCCATCCTTTCGCCAGTGCGCTCGATACAGCCACTCACGATTTCGGCACGGCCACGATCCTCGATCAGCCCAATTATGCCGTCGAGCAGGACGGCGAGAGCGGCGAGGCGATCGTCCACACCGTGGTCGACTACACGCCGCGCATGATCAGCCAGACGATCGTGTCGCAGGACGCGCTGGATGCGGGCGGCGCGGCCAACGCCATCGACGATTACGGCGACACGCCCTTTGTCGGCAATTTGGCCACCACGCCGGGCGATCCTTCCTATACCGGCCTGTTCGTGCTGTTCGGCCAGTTCCTCGATCACGGGCTGGACCTGCTCGGCAAGGGCGCCGATCTCGATCCGGATTCGGGCACCAGTGCCAAGATCGTCATTCCCTTTGCCGAAAGCGATCCGCTCTACGCCATCGCGCCGGGCCATTCCTTCACCATGTCCCGCGCGTCGGTCGCAGGCTTCGATGAGGATGGCGCGCCGCAATACGACAATCTGACGTCTCCCCTCAGCGACCAGAACCAGACATACGGTTCGATTTCGGCGGTGACCGATCTGCTGCGCGAATGGGTGGAAGACCCCAACAATCCGGGCACCTTCATCCCCGGCATGCGCCTGCTCGACGGCGACACTCTCGCGCAGGAATGGACGCGCTGGGACGGGGTTTCCACCACCCAGACCCTGCCCACGCTGACCGAGCTGCGGATTGCGGTGCACAATACCCTCAATCCCGATCTGGGGCGGACCGAGCTGACCTATGCCGACCTTCTCGATTATCAGGGGACCGGCCAGACGGTGATGGGCGACTTCCTGCCCATCGCGGACAACATCGACACCACTTCGGACGTCAACATCTTCGGCGACGGCCCCAACATCCTCAAGGACGCCGATCTCGACAGCCTGCTGATCCTCATGCCGGAGAACCCCGGCGATCCGGAATCGCGCATTCTGGTGCTGGGGGTCCAGCCCGATGCCGATCCGGAGCTGGTCAACGAAGCAATGCTGCAGGCTCTCGGCGCGCACTACGTCGCCGGGGACACCCGCGCGAACGAGAACGTCGGCCTGACCTCGCTTCACCACATCTTCCACGAAGAGCACAATTATCAGGTCGACACGCTGATCGATTCGATCCTGTCGGCCTATGCCGCCGGCGAATACACCGCCGACCAGCTTCACGCCTGGCAGACCGCGGTGCTCGGCGAAGACGACATTCCGCTCACCGATGCGCAGGGCAATTACGTCGACGCGAACGGCGCCATTTCCTGGGATCAGGGCAGCATTTTCCAGGCCGCCAAGCTGGTCGTCGAAATGGAAGAGCAGCATGTCGTGATCGAGCAATACGCAAGGCTCGTCACGCCCGACCTGCCCGAATATTCCGGCTACGAGGCCGGCACGAATTCCGGAATTTCCCTGGAATTCTCGCAGGCGGCTTTCCGCTATGGCCACTCGCAACTGCGCGAGACGGTCGACGCGATCGACCCGGACGGCGGCATCACCGGCGCGGTGACAAAGCTTGCCCTTGCGTCGGTCTTCCTGAGCCCGACCGTCTATGCCGAGCTGGGTCCCGGCGCGATCGCGCTCGGCATGAGTCACCAGCTGGGCGGCGAGACGGACGAATTCGTCACCGCCGCCTTGCAGCAAAGCCTGCTCGGCCAGCCGATGGACCTGCCGGCAATCAATATCGCCCGCGGGCGCGACATCGGCCTGCCGACACTGAATGAGGCACGGACGCAACTCTTCGCCGCCCTGCAGGACAGCGACTATCCGCTGAGTGGCGAACTGGCGCCTTACGAGAGCTGGAACGATTTCGCCGCGAACATGCTCCACCCCTCCTCGCTGGTGAACTTCATCGCCGCCTACAGCTTCGACGGCGACCTGACGGCCGCCGCGGCCGCGATGGAGGACGAGGAGTTCATGAACGGCGGCGATCAGGGCTTCCAGCTGATCGACCTCTGGGTCGGCGGGCTGGCCGAGGCCCATGTCGACGGCGGCATCCTGGGATCGACATTCAACGCGATATTCGTCGACCAGATCGAGCGGCTGATGAACGGCGACCGGCTGTTCTACCTTGCAAGGCTGGAGGAGGCCCTTCCCGAGGCGTCCGATCTCGTCGAGCAGATTCTTGCCTTGCAATACAAGGATATCGTCGAACGCACGACCGGCGTCGAACATCTGGCAGGAAACGTCTTCCTCCACGCGGACAGCTATCTCGAACTGGGCGATACGCCCGATGCGGACGAGCTGGCAGCACGCGGAACCGAGGACGATCCGCACAAATACGGCGACCTCGTCGAGACGCTCCAGCTGGGCGTCTATTCCGATCAGGGAGGGTCGGTTGCCGACAATGGATCGACTGTGTCGGTCGGCGGGATCAGCTATGTGCTGGACGTCCGCCCGAACGGGGACATCGGCCTTGACGGCGTGACGCCAGTCGCCGGCTTCGATGCCCATGAGGTGATCGGCGGCACGGATTTCGACGACCGGATACACGCGGGCGGCGGCTTCGACACGCTTTACGGCGAAGGCGGCGATGACCGGCTGTTCGGCGGGGACGGCGACGATTATCTCTATGGCGGGGGCGGCGATGACGTCCTCGACGGTGGCGAAGGCGAAGACCAGCTGGACGGCGGCGACGGCGACGACATTCTCCGCGCCGGTCCGGGGACCATGGACGGCGATGTCCTGCTTGGCGGGGACGGAAACGACCAGCTGTTCGGTGCCGGCGGCGATGACGAACTGTATGGCGGCAGCGGCAACGATGCTATCGATGGCCATGCCGGCTTCGACCGGATCTTCGGCGGCGCCGGCGATGACGTACTGACCGGCGGGGGCGGCGATGATACCATCG
>JAGREL010000339.1 GCA_020446575.1 Novosphingobium sp.
GTATCGACGATCGGGCAGCGCTCGTCACCGACCACGCGCCAGTACCATTCCCAGGCTTCGGGATTGATCGGCTCGCCTACCGTGCCGAGCAGGCGCAGCGACTTGCGGGAGGTCTTCTTCACCCAGTCATCGCCTTCGCGCATCAGCGCCCTCAGGGCAGTTGGTGCGCCGTAGAAGATGTTGACCTGATGGCGGTCCACGATCTGCCAGAAGCGGCTGTGATCGGGATAATTGGGCACGCCTTCGAACATCACCACCGTCGCCGCATTGGCGAGCGGACCGTAGACGACGTAGGAATGGCCCGTCACCCAACCGACGTCCGCGGCGCACCAGTAAATGTCGCCGGGCCGGTAGTCGAAGACGTAGTGATGAGTCATCGTCGCCCAGGTGAGATAGCCTCCGGTGGTGTGGAGCACGCCCTTCGGCTTGCCGGTCGAGCCAGAGGTATAGAGGATGAACAGCGGGTCCTCGGCGCCCATTTCCTCGGGCGGACAGTCGACCGATACGGCGTCTCGCATTTCGTCCCACCAGTGGTCGCGCCCCTCCTGCATGGCGATGTCATTACCGACGTGGCGCACCACCAGCATGGCATCGACCGAAGTGCATTCGGCCAGCGCAGCATCGGCATTCGCCTTCAGCGGCACCTGCTTGCCGCCGCGCATGCCGGCATCGGCGGTGATGACGATCGAGCTGTCGCAATCCTGGATCCGACCCGCCAACGCTTCTGGAGAGAAGCCGCCGAAAACCACCGAATGGATCGCACCGATGCGCGAGCAGGCCAGCATGGCGACCGCCGCTTCGGGAATCATCGGCATGTAGATGGTAATGCGGTCTCCGCGTTTGGCGCCAAGCTGCTTGAGTGCATTGGCGAAACGGCAGACCTCTTCGTGCAGTTCGCGATAAGTCAGCTTGCGCTGCTGCGCGGGATCATCGCCTTCCCAGATGATCGCGACGCTCTCGCCGCGCTCGGCGAGATGGCGGTCAAGGCAATTGGCGGAGACGTTCAGTGCGCCGTCGGAAAACCATTCGATGCCGAAAGCCGCCTCGTCGTAGCTGCAGTTTGAAAGCGTCGTCCAGGGCCTGATCCATTCCAGCCGCTTGCTTTCCTCTCGCCAGAACGCCTCGGGGTCCTCGATCGAACGGCGGTATTTTTCGGCATAGGCAGCGGCGTCGACATAGGCGCGCTCGGCCCATTCGGCGGGCACGGGGTGGATTGTGGACAAGGCAGGCTCTCCGTTTCGAACCGCCATATTTGCCGGGCGCGCCTGCTGCGATCAAGCAAAACAGGATTGTGCGAGCAGGCTCAGCCCCGAATTTGCGAATTCCACCTCGTCCAGGCTGGCGGCAACCGCACAGCCGCCGGCCGCGATTTCCTCACCCGCGATGTGCACCGGGCCTTCACAGGGGATAACCAGCAGCGATCCCCGGTAACGTCCCGCGACTTCGGCATCCGGCGCACCCTCGATCCGGTCCAGCCGGAACAGCGGCCCGTCGACAAGGTTCAACGAACCGCGAGCGGGAACCGTCCGGTGCAGATCGGACGGATAGGGCTCGCCGCGCGCCACGGCCACGCCCTCGTCGAGATGCAGTTCGCGCGGACGGCCGTAGTCGTAGAGGCGATAGGTGACGTCGCTGTTCTGCTGAACCTCGATCAGGCTTACGCCGGCACCGATAGCGTGGACTGTGTTGGCAGGGATGTAGAAGAAGTCGCCGGCGCGTACGCTGTGCCATTCGAGCAAATGCTCGATACTGCCGTCGAGCGCCGCCTTGCGCATGGCCTCCTTGCCGATCGGCTCGCGAAAGCCGATGCCCAGCACCGCGCCGGGTTCGGCATCGACGATCAGCCAGCACTCCTCCTTGCCGTGGCCGGGCAACTGATCGTCGGAGGGATGGACCTGGACCGAAAGCTTCTCGCTGGTGAAGATGTATTTGACGAGCAGTCGCGACAATTCGGGAGGCGGTTCGAACCAGATCTCACCGATGCGCTTGCCCGGGACATCGACGAAGGGTGCCGGCAGGACGTCCCTGCCCCATGGCTTTTCAACCTGCCGCGTGCGCAGCGCCCCGCTCACCGGCCAACGCTCACTGGTTCGCCGCTCCCGACAGCTTGCCGACCTTCTGCGCCCCGTCGGCGCTCGTGACCAACACCTCGTCGCCATCGACGACGACGATCACGTCGGACAGGCCGATGACGGAAACACGCGGACCGTCGCTGTCGACCAGCACATTGCGGCAATCGACAAGTTCGGCGCGTCCCGTAACGCTGTTGCCGTCGGCATTGCTTTCACGAGCAGCGTGAAGCGCCTGCCAGTTGCCGATGTCGGACCAGTCCATGTCGGCAGGCACCATCGCGGCGCGGGAGGTGTTTTCCATCACCGCGTAATCGACGGACTCGCTGTCGATCCCGGCAAAGGCGCGGGCATCGGGGTAAAAGCGGAAGCCATCCTCGCGTCCCTTCTCGACCGCTTCGGCGACGGATGCGGCAATGGCCGGGCGATGCGCGGCCAGTTCCTCCAGGAAATCCTTCACCCGGAAGGCGAAGATTCCGCCGTTCCATGCGTAGCAGCCTTCGGCCAGGAAAGCCTGCGCGCGTTCAAGATCGGGCTTTTCGACAAATTGCGCCGTGCGAAAGCCCAGCTCACCGATGGCTTCGCCGCGCTTGAGATAGCCGAAGCCGGTCTCGGGCGATTTCGGCTCGATGCCGAAAGAGACCAGCCAGCCTTCGCCAGCCAGCGCGGCGGCAGCTTTCGCGGCGACGGCAAAGGCTTGGGGATTTCCGATGTGATGGTCGCTCGGGCACACCAGCATGATCGCGTCAGCAGGCAGGCGCAATGCAGCCAGGGCAATCGCGGCGGCCGTGTTCTTAGCTGCCGGCTCGACGATGACCGAGGCGCCGGACGCGCCATCAAGCTGTGCCTCGACATGGCCGAGATGCTTCCTGCCGGTCACTACCACCGGAGCTGCGAAACCGGCACGCAGCGGGCACCGCGCGATCGTCGCTTCGAACAGCGTCCTGTCGCCAACGAGCGGCAGGAACGGCTTGGGCATGATCGCCCGGCTGCGAGGCCACAGGCGGGTGCCGCTGCCGCCACAAAGGATCACGGGAACGATGTCAGTCATGGCATAGCGGATAATGGCCGAAAATGGCGGTTTCTTTAATAGGGCGGATTATTTCTTCCCCGGATAGAACCAGC
>JAGREL010000340.1 GCA_020446575.1 Novosphingobium sp.
TACCTGATGTTCGGCATGGACCTGCTGGTCGGCACGCTTGTCCCCGCGAAATACACCATGTTCGGCGAGAAGAAGGAGGAGGGCTATCAGCCCACCTCCTACGGCCCGGTCTGCATGAAGGCGCTCGAGGCGATGCACGCCATGGTGGCCGCGGCATCCCGCGCGGGGCAGAACATGGTCGTCGACCATTTGATGTTTCTCGACCCGCCCGTCCTGCAGGACTGCATCTGGCGGATGGAGGATGTGCCGGTGCTGTTCGTCAATCTGAGGCCTTCGCGCGAAGTGCTCGAACAGCGCGTGAAGAAACGCCAGATCGACGTCATTCCCTTGCCGATCCAGGAAGCCATGGCTGCCGCCGGGCCGGACATCATCGCCGCTCTGGGCGAGCAGCTTTCGCAGGCGGAACCCTGGTTCTACGAGCACGCCTACGCCAACGACATCTACGATCTGGAACTCGATTCCAGCTCGATGAGCATCGACGAGGTTTGCGAGAAGATCGAGGCGCGGCTGGCCGAAGGGCCGGGCACCGCTTTTGCGCAACTGCGCAAGCAGCATCCCAGGCCCTTCTGACAAGATTCTCCCCGGCACGGGGAGGATCACCCTGCAGATAGTCCACTTCTCCTTGCAGTAGGGCCTGAGGTTTTCGCCTCACTTGACTGCCTCGCGCGCCTGCCTCCACCAAGTTGTGCTTGGTGCGCGCGGCCCGGGGCCTGGTTGGTGCGGGGGGTGGGATTGAAACAGGAGAGGAGACGATGAATCAGGGTGAAGTGCGCTTCGACGGACGGGCCGTTCTCGTCACCGGCGCGGGACGCGGTCTTGGCCGGGCACAAGCGATCCTGCTCGCCTCGCGCGGCGCGAAAGTGGTGGTCGCCGACAATGGCTCGGCCATGGCCGGAGACAAGGCCAGCCAGGGTCCGGCGGATACGGTGGTCGAGGAGATCAGCGCGGCTGGGGGAACGGCCATCGCCTGTGCCGCCGATCTGGCGACAGTGGAGGGGGCTGGCGAAGCCGTCGCGGCCTGCGTTTCCGCTTTCGGCAGGATCGACGGGATCGCCCACTTCGCGAGCACCTGTCCCGAGCTGATGCCGCCCGACGCCTTGCCCGATCGCGACGTGGAACTGGTGCTGCGGGTCAATCCGTTCGCCGCCATCTGGATGGCGCGCGCGGCGTGGCCGCACATGGTGCAGCAGGGATACGGCCGGTTGCTGTTCACGCCTTCCGGCGCGGTATACGGCGCGCTCGGCAACACGCCTTATGCCACTGCCAAGGCGTCCTATCTCGGCCTCGTGCCGACGCTGGCTCTGGAAGGCGCAAAGCACGGCATCTGCGTCAACGGCATCATGCCTTCGGCGCACACCAGGATGACCGAAGGCTTCCCTCCCGGCGCCTACGCGGACTGGTTCTTCAAGACGATGACGCCCGAAAAGGTGGTCGTCGCAACAGGCTTTCTGCTGAGCGAGGAATGCGAAGTGAACGGCGAGATCTTCGCGGTGGGCGGCGGCCGCATCGCCCGGGTCGCTCTCGCCGAGGCGGAGGGCGTCCTGGGCGAGGGAGCCTCGATCGAGGAAGTGCGCGACGCGATGCCGCAGGTGATGGCCGATGGCAGCTTCTTCTTCCCCACGGATCTCAGCGAGCGGTCGAAGAAAGTCTCGAGCGTTTTCGGATTCGACGGCGGGCTTGCCGCCAGCGATTCCTATGCCGTGAGGCCGCACGCTGACGACTGAGCTGCTCGCGACGTACGGTCCTTTAGCAGCACTAGTCCCTGAAAGCGGGAATCACCTTCTTCGCGAAGAGTTCCGCATGCTCAGCCATCTTGTCGAGCGGAAAGCCGCTCGGCACCTGCATGCAGAATGCCTCGATCGGCGCCTGCTCCTGTCGCGATTTGATGTAGGTGACGCATTCCTCCGGGGTCATTACCCGAATCGGCCCGGCTTTCTTGAATTCGTCTAGACTCATCTCGCTCAGCACCGCCCAGTCGGTGCCTTCCTGCCATTCGGCATAGGTGTTGATCTGGTAATAGGCGTGGGGCGCCATGTCGTTGATCGTCTTTTCCGGATCCTCGCTCACCATCATCCACATATCCGAATAGCTCATCGAGACGATGCGCGCGTCCTTCTCGTCCTTGCCGGCCTTCTTCACTTCCTCGAGATACTGCGGCCAGTATTCCACCGGCCCGATGAAGCCGTCGCCATATTGCGCGGCGCGCCGGAAGCCGGCTGGCGCGACGCCGCCGACGAACATCGGTATGCCGCCTTTCTGGCATGGTAGCGGTGTGCAGCGTGCGCCTTTCAGATTGTAGAATTCGCCATCGTAATCGACTGTCTCGCCCTGCCACAGGCGCCGGACGATCTCGATGATCTCGTTGGACAGCTTGCCGCGCTTGGTGAAGCCGTAGGCCTCGGCCTCGAATGGCAGGTAGCCGATGCCCATTGCGAACTCGGCGCGCCCATTCGAAAGGATGTCCATCACTGCCAGGTCCTCGGCAAGCCGGACCGGGTGGTAATGGGGCAGCAGGCCGACGCCCTGCGCGATGCGCAGTTTCCTGGTGCGCGTCGCAACTCCGGCGCCGAACACGATGGGTGAAGGCATGTAGCCATCGTCGATCCCGTGGTGTTCGGCCAGCCAGATATTCTCGAACCCCAGCGCTTCGATATGCTCGATGAATTCCAGCGTTTCGGCATAGAAATCCGGCCATGGCTTGAACCAGTCGGGCGGATTGCGCATGTCGAATCCGTAACCGAAGCGCAGATGTCCTGCCATTTGCCTATCCTCTTCCCCAAAGCCCAGCCCGGCTTGTTGTCGGGCAGTTGATCGAGCAAGGTTCGTTTGTTGCACAGCGGCCTTGCACGAGTCACGGCTTCAATGAAGCGGCCTTTCCCCTCGGCGGAATGAAGACATGCCTGACGACGCCAGAGCGGTCAGGGCCGTCACGGCTGAGCAGTTCCAAGGGATCAATCGGCCAGAGGCCGAACGGCTTTCGCTACAGGGAGCCCGACACCCCGGTGTCCTTGGCCTGCTGTTTCGCCTTCGCCGGATCGTAGGCCTCACGCTTGCCCAGCGCCTCGCGGGCGCGGGCGCGGATATAGGCGTGAAGCTGGCGGATCTGCTCGTCGTTCAGCCAGGCATAGCTCGGCATGCCCTTCGCCATGCGGCCTTCCTTGACGAGCTGGCTGAAAGTATCGAGGCGCAGGGCGATCGCTGATTCCCGCAGATCCGGTCCCGGCGCGCCAGCGCCGCGGAATCCTGCGCCGTGGCAGGACATGCACACGACCGACAGGCCCCGACCGACTGCGACATCGGCTTCGTTGATGACGAAATCCTCATCGTCGAGCGCGTGGACTTTCATATCGGGCGGCGGGCTTGGCGGAAGCTCCGCATTGCCGTCGAGGGCGAAAGTCAGGAGCCGGCGCGGCTGGGCGCCGTATTTCCAGCCTACGTCGAGCACTTCCGACATCGCGGCGCTGGTCCCGCCCCAACCCACCAGTATGGAAACATACTGCTTGCCGTTCACGCTGAAGCTCATCGGTGCGGCGATAATGCCAAGCCCCGCATTGAAGCGCCACAGCCGCTCGCCGTTGCTGGCGCGGTAAGCGTCGAAATAGCCCTCGGCCGTGCCCTGGAAGACGAGCCCGCCAGCTGTCGCCAGCGTGCCGCCGTTCCAGACCTCGTCGTGCGTGACTTTCCAGACTTCCTTCTGTTCCACCGGATCCCAGGCGACGAGGTAGCCCTTGCCGTCGCCCGGCTGTTCGACGATCGGCTTGACGACGAGCCCCATGATGTTGACTGCATCGTCGGTCTGGTCGGCCAGATTCCGCGAGAACATCGCGCCCACCTGGTGGATCGGGATATAGACCAGCCCGAGCTTGGGGCTGTAGCTCATCGCCTGCCAGTCGTGGCCGCCGATCGTGCCGGGCCAGATCTTGGTCAGGCCGGTTTCGTAGCGGATGTTCTCATTTTCGATCGGGCGACCGGTCTTCATGTCGATGCCCTTCGCCCAGTTGATGAAAGTCGTCTTGCCGGGCGTGTTGAGCAGCTTTCCGGTTTCGCGGTCGAGCACGTAGAAGAAGCCGTTGGTCGGGGCATGCATCAGGACCTTGCGCGGCTCGCCGTCGAGATTGAGCGTCGCCATCACGATATTGGGAGCAGCCTTGTAGTCCCAGGAATCGCGCGGGTTTTCCTGATAGTGCCAGATGTATTCGCCGGTATCGGCGTCGAGTGCGACGATGCCCGAGGAATAGAGATTGTCGCCGTCGCCGGGGCTGCGCAATGCCGGGTCGTAGGGCCCGGCATTGCCGACGCCGATATAGATGCGGTTGAGCTCCGGATCGTACGTCATGCCGTTCCACACTGTGCCGCCGCCGCCGGTGGTCTTCCAGAAGTCGGGGGCCCAGGTCTTGGCGGCGGCTTCCATTGCCGGATCGCCTGCGTTCTGTTCGGGGCTGCCGGGCACGGTGTAGAAGCGCCACGCCATTTCCCCGGTCTTGGTGTCGAAGGCGGTCACGAAACCGCGCGCGCCGGCGTCGGCGCCGCCATTGCCGATGATGACCTTGCCGTT
>JAGREL010000341.1 GCA_020446575.1 Novosphingobium sp.
GCGCCCGGGCAACGGCGACGCGCTGCTGCTCGCCGCCCGAAAGCTGGCTCGGCCGGTGGTCGAGACGCTCCGCAAGGCCCAGCGCGCTCAGCAATTCGCCGGCCCTTTCCTCCGCCGCCTCGCGCGCCTTGCCGGCAACGAGTTGCGGCAGAATAACGTTTTCGATGGCGGTGAAGTCGGGCAGGAGATGGTGGAACTGATAAACGAAGCCGAGGTGGTCCCGCCGCAGCGCGGTACGCGCATCGCCATTGAGCGCGCTTGCATCGGTTCCGGCGATCTCGATCCTCCCGCCGAACCCGCCCTCGAGCAGGCCGATGGCCTGCAGCATCGTCGATTTTCCGGAGCCGGACGGTCCGAGCAACGCGACGATCTCGCCGGCGCCGATCGTCAGGTCGACCCCGCGCAACACGTCGATGCGAATCCCGCCCTGCTCGAAGCTGCGAGTCAGCCCGATCACCCTGACGGCAGGACTACTCATAGCGCAGCACTTCCACCGGATCGGTGCTCGCCGCCTTGAAAGCCGGATAAAGCGTCGAGACAAAGCTGAAGACCAGCGCCATCACACAGATCACGGTCACTTCCACCGGATCGGTGCGGCTGGGCAGTTCCGTCAGGAAGCGAATCGACGGATCCCACAGATTCTGTCCGGACAGTAGCTCGATCCCGTGGACGATAGGTTGCCGGAAATAGAGGAAGACGAAGCCGAGCGCGAGGCCCGCTAGAGTGCCCAGCGCGCCGATCACGAAGCCGGTAGTGACGAATATCTTCAGCAGCGAGCGCCGCGTCGCGCCCATCGTCCGGAGAATCGCAATATCCCTGGTCTTGGCGCGCACCAGCATGATCAGCGAGGACAGGATGTTGAACACCGCGACCAGCACGATGATCGACAGCACCACGAACATGGCGACGCGTTCCACCGCCAGTGCCTCGAACAAGGTCGCGTTGATCGTCTTCCAGTCAGTAACGATAGCCTGACCGGCAAGGCTCTCGCTCAACGGCCTCAGGATTTCCGAGACATTGTCGGGATCGTCCGTCTTGACCTCGATCATGCCGATGGAATCGCCAGTGAGCAGCAGCGTCTGCGCGTCCTTCATCGGCATGACGACGAAGGACTGGTCGTAATCATAGATGCCAATCTCGAAGATCGCCGATACGTTATAGGCGATCTGGCGCGGCACTGTCCCGAACGGCGTCGAGCGGCCCTGTGGATTGATGATGGTGATCGTGTCGCCCACCTGCGCGCCGAGATTTTCCGCAAGCCGTGCACCGATCGCGACATTGCCGTCACCGGGTCGCAATTTGGCAAGGCTGCCGGATTTGAGCTGGGGCTTGAGGCGAGCGATATCCTCCATCGTGTTGCCGCGCACGAGCACGGCCTCGACCCTGCCGTTGAAGCTGGTCAGCAGCGGCTGTTCGATCAGCGGCGATGACCTTACGACGCCGGGCGTCGCCTTTACTTCCTTGAGGACCTGCTGCCAGTTCTCCAGCCTGCCGCCATAGGCCTGGATGATGGCATGCCCGTTGAGGCCGACGATCTTGTCGAACAGCTCGGCGCGAAAACCGTTCATCACGCTCATGACGATAACCAGCGCCGCAACGCCGAGCATCACCGCGACAAGGCTGATTCCGGCCACCAGCGCAATGAATGCCTCGCCCCGGCCCGGAAGCATGTAGCGCTTGGCGATGGTCCATTCAAAAGGCGAGAGGATCAAGCGATTGGCCTGTGTGTCGCGTAAGGTTGGCGCGGATTTAAGGGGTGAGAGTCTGGCTGGCAAGCGATCCGGGCTGCTTGCCAACAGGCCCTAGACTCTCATGGCGCGATTGCGCCATGGCTAGCCGAACACAACTCCCCGAAAGGAAAAGGATTCGCCATGGACGAACAGGACCGCAAGACAGCGCTGCGCATGATCCCCTACGGGCTCTACGTGATGACGGCCGAGGCCAAGGGCAGCGCTCCTGCCGCCGCGACCGTCAACTGGGTTACGCAGACCAGCTTCGTCCCGCCACTGCTCGCAATCGGCGTGAAGACCGATTCCGGCGTCTATGCCGCCACCAAGGCGAGCGGCCATTTCGTCCTCAACATTCTCGGCAAGGGCCAGCAGGGCGCGGCCTTCACTTTCTTCAAGCCCGCCGAACTGGAAGATGGCAAGCTTTCGGGTGAGGAAATCACCTGGGCCAACAACGGCGCGCCGATCCTGAAAAGCGCACCGGCGGCGGTGGAATGTCAGGTGGTCGAAATCGTCGAGAAAGGCGACCATCACACCTTCATTGCAGAAGTCACGGGCGTGCACATCAACAAGCATCCCGAGGGGCGGCCCGACGAAGCGGTGCTCGAAATGAAGGAACTCGGCGAGAAGGTGTTCTACGGCGGCTGAAACCAAATATCGGGGGAAGCTCTGGCCCAGACGTGGCGGTTCCCCTTGCAATTCAGGCCAACAGGCCTCAAATGCCGCTCCTACAGGGTCGATCACCGGGCCGGACGACTTGATGAACCTCACCCATCCCTTCCTCGACCATGACGGGGACAAGCTGCACGAAGAGTGCGGCGTCTTTGGTGCTATCGGCGCGAAGGACGCTGCCGGCATAGCCGCGCTCGGCCTGCATGCCCTGCA
>JAGREL010000342.1 GCA_020446575.1 Novosphingobium sp.
CGAAGTCGGTCGAGGGCTACTACCAGGAGACCGGGCGCGCCGGGCGGGACGGCGACCCGTCGGTCGCGCTGATGCTGTGGGGCGCGGAGGATTTCGTCCGCGCCCGCCAGCGGCTCGCAGAGATCGAGGAAAATCGCCGGGCCGGAGAACGCGTACGGCTGGACGCACTGGCAACGCTGGTCGAGACAGCAGAATGCCGCCGGGCGATCCTGCTTCGCCATTTTGGAGAAGATCCGCCCGAACGCTGCGGCAATTGCGACACCTGCCTGGAGCCGGTGAGCGTAATCGACGCAAGCGAGACCGCGCAGAAGCTGCTCTCCGCGGTCTACCGCACCGGCCAGAGCTTTGGCTTCGGACACCTCCAGAAGGTGCTAACCGGCGCGGCCGACGATCGCGTGGTCCAGCGCGGGCATGACCGGCTCTCGGTCTTCGGCATCGTCGAGGGCGAGGAATTAGCCCTGCTCCGTCCTGTCGCCCGGGCATTGCAGGCACGCGGCAGCCTGGTGCCGACCGAGCACGGCGGGCTGGCGCTCGGCGGCGATGCCCGCGCCATCCTGAAGGGTGAAGCAAAGGTCGAGATCGTCCTGCCACCAAAGCGCGAACGCAGGAGAAAGCGCGACCGGAGCGACGCGAACCCCGTCGGCGATGCATTGTTCGACGCGCTGCGGACACTGCGAAGGGAACTGGCGGAAGAAGCAGGCGTGCCGCCCTATGTCGTCTTTCACGATTCCACTCTGCGCGAAATGGCAGCGCTGCGTCCGTCCTCACTGGCGGCGCTGGGCGAAGTCGGCGGCGTCGGCGCGCGCAAGCTGGATGCCTATGGCGAAGCCTTCCTGAATGTCATCCGCCAACATTGACGAACACAGACGCAGGACGATGAAACCGGATTGAAAACCTCCCGGACGTCGCGCAGGCTGTGCGGGGTTGGATGAGAGGATGACATGACCGACATCGAACAGGCCGCGTTCGAGCTCGATCTTTACGGCTTCACCGTGCTTCCCGCGGTTCTGCAAGAAAGCGAGGCCCAGGAACTCGCGGGGACGATCGACGAGGCGGATGCGCGGATCGGCATCGATTATTCCTATGACGAGGCCTATGCGCGGCTGGTTCCTTGCGTCCCGGCGCTTTCGGACGGCTTCATGACGCTGATCGACCATCCCGACGTGCTTCCCGTTGTCGAGCGGGTGCTGGGCGAGGATATCGTGCTCGGCAGCATGAATTGCCGTATTGTGCGCCCTGGCGATCCCGATCAGCCGCTGCACAGCGACATTCCTGCCGTCCACCGCCGCATAATCGGCACGCCGGTGATGCTGCAGGTGGTGTGGATGATCGACGGTTTCACGGCCGAAAAAGGCGCGACCCGGATCGTGCCCGGCTCGCACCGCTATCCCGAAGCCTATCCGCCGCAGGGAATGCAGATTCCCCATGCGATCCAGCCGACAGGGCCGGCAGGCAGTGTCATGATCTTCAACGGCCAGTGCTGGCACGGCGGCGGCGCCAATCTCAGCCAGGACCGGCGCCGGGCCGTCTTCGGTCACTACCGCGTCGGTCCGTGGATGCGGTTCCAGACAGATCCCGCGCTCTACGTCAACGAGGCGCACTGGCATACAATGACGCCTCGCCAGCGCGAACTGGTCCGCATGGAACATGGCGTCGGCCAGAAAAACGCGGCCGACTACTACACCGACCAGCCGCGCGAAAAGCGGTACGATTGAAAGGAAGAAGAGGATGGCCGAGGGAAATATGGAAGGCGCGCTGCATATTCCGGCGCGCGTACTCCGGGTGCCGGATCATCTCAGCCCCGAGGCGCAGGCCGCGATGCGGCAACCGGTACCGGACGAGATTCCCGATTATCCGCCCCTCGACGACAAGCAGGGATGGCGCGAGCGTATCGCCGCCAGCGAAGGCGTGATCCTGCAAATGATCGGTACAAGCAACGCCGCCTTCGAGGGGACCGTCAGCGAGCTGCGCGAAGGCGAAGCGCAGGCCTTTGAGATCACTCCGGCAGGGATTCCGGCGTCGGACCGCAGGGTATACCTCGACATCCACGGCGGCGGGCTGATCAATGGCGCCGGCGAGGTCTGCCGGGCCATGGGGATCAACTCCGCGCTGCAGGTGGGGGCCAGAACCGTCTCGGTCGACTACCGCATGCCGCCCGATCACCCTTATCCCGTCGGGCTGGACGACTGCCTTGCCTTCTACCGCGCCTTGCTGCGCGACCACGATCCCGCCGAGATCGTGGTCGGCGGGGGATCGGCGGGCGGCAATCTGGTCGTGGCGATGATTCTGAAGGCACGCGACGAAGGGCTGCCGCTCCCGGCCGGCGCCGTGCTGGTCACGCCCGAAGTCGACCTCACCGAGTCGGGTGACAGTTTCCAGACCAACATCGGCTTGGACCGAACCTTGCGAGTGAGCCTGATGCCGGCGAACCTGCTCTATGCCGACGGACGCGACCTCACCGACCCCTATATTTCACCGCTGTTCGGCGATTTTACCACGGGCTTCCCGCCGACGATCCTGACGGCTGGGACACGCGACCTGTTCCTGTCCAATGCGGTGCGCATGCATCGCGCCTTGCGCAATGCCGGCATTCCGGCCGAGCTTCACGTAGTCGAAGCATTGTCCCACGGCTTTTTCGGCGGCGCGCCGGAAGACGCAGAAATCGACCGCGAAGTGCGCGCCTTCTGCGAGAGATGCTGGGGCGGCTGAATTCCTCCCCGGCATGGGGAGGGGGACCGTCCGGAGGACGGTGAAGGGGGCGTGCCCGAAGGTAAACCCCCTCCATCATGCGCTCCGCGCCTGACACCTCCCCGGCACGGGGAGGAATTTCAGCCCAGCCCGTAGAATTTCTCCGCGCAGCCGGCGAGAATCCAGTGCTTGTCCTCTTCGGACACGCCTTCGAAGTGGTCCTCGATCACCTTGTGCGAGTGCGGGAAGGTGGTTTCCGAATGCGGGTAGTCGGAAGACCACATGATGTTCTTGCCACCGGGAAAGTTCCTCAGCGCGACGCCGACCTTGTCCGAGATGAACGAGCAATAGATGTTCCGGTCGAAATAATAGCTCGGCTCGTGCTTGATGTCGCATTCGGTCCAGTGGCGCTGCATGAACCATATGCGGTCCATATATTCCGCTGCCCAGGGCATCCAGCCGGCGCCCGATTCGATCAGGCCGACACGTAAATCGGGGAAACGGTCGAACACGCCGGTGAAGATCATAGGCGCGATGATTTCCAGCATCGGCGTCTTGCTGACCGCGAGATCCGGGAGGAACTGGCTCTTGTCAGTGTAGCGCACGACGCGAGCGCCAAGGTGGAACGTGATCGCGAGATTCTCGTCGATTGCCGTCTTCCAGATCGGGTCGAACTCAGCGTCGCGGTATTGCCGTTTGCCGAACGGATCGCCCATCAGCGCTTGCATCAGCGATTCCGACTTGTTGAAATGCTCGGCCGATTGCGGGAAGGCCGGCATGTTGACGGCAACGTCGCCGCGCTTGCGCGCCGCTTTCATCATCGTCACCGCCTGCGCGACGTCGACCGTCGGCAAAAAGGCGGCGCCGAACAGCCGCTTGCCCGAAGCATTGCAGAAGTCGGACTGCCAGCGGTTGTAGGCCTCGAAACTGTCGAGATAGAGGTCCATGCTGCCGGTCTGGAGCGGCCCGCCGCCGAATACCACGCCTTGGTCGATGCCGTCGTGGTCCATGTCCTCCAGGCGCTTGGCGAGCACCCAGCCGCCAACGCGCATGTCGGAAATCTTGCCGTCGTTCCTGAACTCCTCGAACTTGCGGCCAGCCTGCGACTGCATCAGGTTCCACTTCTTGCGGCTGCCTTCGAAGACGATCCAGTCGGCCTCGTCGTCGCTTTCGATCACCGGCGCCCGGTCGCGGAACTGCGGCGAGAGATATTCGGCCCAGAATGTGGGCGGCGGCGTTACGTGAACGTCGGCATCGACCACGTGGTCGGCGACACGCGGCTGTGCCTCGATCTCGCGGTTGGCATCGATGACATCGGCTTCGGCCATGGTTTTCTCTCCCAGAGTTGGTCCGACCCCGGCCAATCCATGCCTGAGCCGAGACTCCTTGTTTCAGCTTATTTCAGCCCGAAGAATTTCTCCGCGCAGCCCGCGATGATCCAGTCGCGATCCTTGTCGGGAATGCCTTCGAAGTTCTCCGCGATGGTTTCGTGCGAGAAGGGGAACGTCGTCTCCGAATGCGGGTAGTCCGACGACCACATGATGTTCTTGCAGCCGGGCAGGTCGCGCAACCGCACGCCCACCGGATCCGAAATGAAGGACGCATAGACATTCTGGTCGAAATAGAAGCTTGGTGGATTCTTGATGTCGCACTCGGTCCAGTATTTCTGCAAGCGCCAGTTGCGGTCCATGTAATCGGCCGCCCAGGGCATCCAACCAACGCCGGATTCAATGATGCCGATGCGCAGGTCCGGAAAGCGATCGAACACGCCGCCATAAATGAGGATACCGATCGGCTCGAGCATCGCCACCTTGCCCATCGGCAGATCGGGCAGGAAGTTGGTCTTGTCCTTGAAGCGCGAGACGCGCGCGCCGAGGTGGAAAGTGATCGGCATGTCGAGGTCGACCGAAGCGGCCCAGAGCGGATCGAATTCCGGATCGCGATAGCTGCGGTCGCCGTTCGGATCACCGGTCATCGCCTGCCAGACCGAGCCTTCCTTGGAGAACTGCGATACATTCTGCGGAAAGGCGGGCAGGTTGACGGCGACATCGCCACGCGCCTTCGCCTCGCGCATACCCTCGATCGTCTGGTCGACATCGACCGTCGTCAGGAAGGAAACGGCGAACACCCGGCCATTCGTGCCGGCGCAGAAGTCCGACTGCCAGCGGTTGAAAGCCTTGAAGCTGTCGAGATAGAGATCGAGATTGCCTGTGCCGAGCGGCCCGCCGCCGAACACGACCGCCTTGTCGATCCCGTCCCGATCCATATCGTCGAGCCGTTGTTGCGGCATCCAGCCGCCCACGCGCATGTCGGACTGCTTGCCGGCGTTCTTGTATTGCTTGTAGGTGCGGCCGGCCTGCGACTGCATCAGGTTGATCTTGCGGCGCTGGCCTTCGAAGACGACGTAGTCGAACTCGTCGTCGCTCTCGACCCTGGGCGCGAGTTCGCGGAATTCAGGCGAAAGATACTCGGCCCAGAACGTCGGCGGCGGGGTCACATGCTGGTCGGCATCGACCACATAGTTGGCGACCCGCTTCTTCTTCTCGATTTCGCGGTTTACATCGATGACATCGGCTTCGGCCATGGGTTGGTCTCCCGTTTGCCTCCCCTGTTGCCGGGAGGCCGGCCGAAAAACTACCAGATGCCTGCCGGGCTGCAAGCCGAACGGCCCGAAACGGACCGCGGCAAGGCAACACTGGACGATCTGCAAATACCGCCCGGCAACCCGAACGTCATGCTCAGAGCGGGTTGTCGAGCTGGATGATCGGCTCGTTGCTCTTGCGCTGGGTGGTCTTGGCCTCACGCGGTGCCTCGAAGCTTTCCAGCACCGGCTTGTCACGGCCGTAGATGTCGTTGAAGGCCCTGAAATCGCCGTCGATGTCACGCCCGAGGGTGAAATAGGTGATGTAGGCGGGGAAGGTCCGCGTCATCTCCACTTTCGTGTATTTGCCGGAACGCGAGATGTCGGCCGCTTCGCCGGGCGGCAGCTCTGCGCCCAGAATCGCCATGGTCATGCCCAGCTCCACGGCGCGTTCGGTGCGGATGCAGCCATGGCTGAAAGCCCGCACTTCGCGGTCGAACAGCTGCTTCGACGGCGTGTCGTGGAAATAGATGGCGTGAGGATTGGGAATGTCGATCTTCATCAGGCCGAGCGAGTTGCCGGGTCCGGGCTGCTGCACGACATAGATCGTGCCGTCCGCACCCTTCGTGACCTTGTAGCCCTGGCGGCGAGCCGAAGCCGGGTTGGCGAGCAGGCGGGCGCCCAGCCCCTCGCCCTTCACGATCGACTGCGGCACCGTCCAGGTCGGATTGAACACGACCGCTTCGACTTCCTCGGCAAGCTGCGGCGTCGCCGTCCGGCCGGGTTTGCCGACGATCGTGCGGTAGGTGCGGATGATCCGGTTCCTGACCGTCAGCCGCAGCTGGAATTCGGGCACATTGGTGATCAGGTAGACCTCGCCGAGATCGCGGGCGAGCCACCGCCAGCGGTCCATGTTGGCCCGGATCAGCGCTCGCTTTGCTTCCTCTGTCTCGGGCGTTTCCGCCAGCAGGGTCTTCAACGCCTCATAATCGGGGTGTGTCGGCGCGAGGCCCGCCAGCACGCCCGGGACGTCGTGCGTTTCGAGCGCGGCGGCCATGAGCTGCTCTGTCGGTTCGACATCCTGATCCGGATCGACGGCAAACCACTGCACTCGGGCAGTAACCGGCGTGCGGCCGTCGCGCAGGTCTTCGGCAAGCCAGGAAAAGGACTTGCTGGCGACGGTGTTCAGCTCGTCCCCCTCGCCCGCCAAAATAGCCTGACGCAAGGCACTGAGCTGATAATCGGCCGGGATGAGACCTTCGCTGCCGATACCTTCGATCACGCCGAGCAAAGCCTGTGCATCGCCAAGCGTCCAGACCATTACGGGCTCGATCACCGGCAACGGCTGTATCACGGGAATCGAGGCTGTCGGCATGTCCTCACCCGTGCCCGACGCCGCGGGAGCGGGCGAAGGCGAAACCTGGGGAGCCTCGGCTGGCTCCGGTGCGGCAATGGCGTCCGGCAAAATGCTTTCCGGTTCGTCGGCAGGCTGCGCCGTCGCCGGCTGCGCGACGATGGCCAGCGCCGCTCCAAGCAGAAGCCAGCGCCTTCGGAATTCGATCCCCTGTTTCATCTCGATTGCTTCTGTCTCTCCAACGCGGCTCTACGAATCCGCAAGGCCGCATGCCTTGCGCTTCTGCCCGCATCGCATCCTACCATCAAGCATTGCTGCTTACCCTGCGATGAATCGCTTGTGCTTGCAGGCAAGGCGGGCAAGAGGCCGGTTACCATGACGCGGGACCATCCCTTGCTCCCCTTCCTCTCGGTGACGGCGGGAATTGCGACGTTCAGCCTGATGGACGCGGCGATGAAAAGCGCCTCGATCATGGCCGGAGTCTACAGCGCGCTGCTGTTCCGCAACCTCATCGCCAGCGCCCTGATGGTGCCGGCATGGCTGCTGACCGGCGGACGTCCGCCGGGCAAGGGGGCGCTGAAAGTGCATCTGCTGCGCTCGGCGGTGGTCTCCTGCATGGCACCGCTGTTCTTCTGGGGACTGGTGCGCATTCCAATGGCCGAAGCCATCGCCATTTCCTTCATCGCGCCACTGATCGCGCTCTATTTCGCCGCGGTGATGCTGGGCGAGAAAATTCAGCCCAGCGCGGTCGTGGCGTCGTTGCTCGGCATCGCGGGTGTGCTGGGGATCGGCGCGGCGCGCTTCGGGAGTGGCGAACTCAGCCGGGATTCGGCGCTGGGCATCGCCGCAATCCTGACATCGGCGGTGTTCTACGCCGTCAATCTGGTGCTGCAGCGGCGGCAGGCCCTGCTTGCCGGCCCGATCGAGATCGCCTTCTTCCAGAACCTGATTGTCGCGCTGATTTTCCTGCTTGCGGCCCCCTGGCTCGCGGTCTGGCCAAGTCCACAAGCCTTGCGCGACATCGCGCTGGGCGGAGCATTGGCAGTTGTCGCGCTTCTGCTTCTTTCCTGGGGCTATGCCCGGGCGGAAGCCCAGGTGCTCGTGCCGATCGAATATACCGGCTTTCTCTGGGCGGCCCTGTTCGGCTGGATGTGGTTCGGCGAGGCGCTGGGCCTGGCAACCGTCGCCGGCGCAGCGCTGATCGTCCTCGGCTGCTGGATCGCCGCGAGAAAGCCGACCGAACAGACCGCCCTGTAGCTCTCATCCCCCTTGACCTAGCCGCCTCCAGCGCGCATCGGCGAGGCGCATCGATTCCGTTTCCGCATTGCAGCATTGCCGGCTGGCCCGGGGCTGCGCAGCGGAAACCCATAAAACAAACCAGCCAAGAGGGAATGCGCCCATATGACCCAGGTCGGACAGGACTCGCTCGGAACCCGCAGCACAATGAAGGTCGGCAACCAGGAAGTTGCCTATTACTCGCTGAAGAAGGCCTCTGAGAAGATCGGCGACGTATCGCGCCTGCCGTTCTCGATGAAGGTCCTGCTCGAAAATCTGCTTCGCTTCGAGGACGGCGGCTTCACCGTTTCGACCGACGACATTCAGGCGATCGCCGACTGGCAGAAGAATCCGGTGACCGGCGAGGAAATCCAGTACCGCCCGGCCCGCGTGCTGCTTCAGGACTTCACCGGCGTGCCCTGCGTTGTCGACCTTGCCGCCATGCGCGATGCGATCAAGACGCTCGGCGGCGACACCAGCAAGATCAATCCGCAGGTTCCGGTCAATCTCGTGATCGACCACTCGGTGATGGTCGACGAGTTCGGTCACCCCAAGGCGTTCGAGCAGAATGTCGAGATCGAATATCACCGCAACATGGAGCGCTACGACTTCCTCAAATGGGGTTCCAAGTCGCTCGCCAATTTCTACGCCGTGCCTCCCGGCACCGGCATCTGTCACCAGGTCAATCTGGAGAACATCGCCAGGACAGTGTGGTCGAGCGCGGACCAGAACGGGGCGATGGTTGCCTATCCCGACACCTGCGTCGGCACCGACAGCCACACCAC
>JAGREL010000343.1 GCA_020446575.1 Novosphingobium sp.
TGCCGACGATGCCTTCCATGATGTCACGCATCATCGCCGTGCTCGAGGCCGCTACCAGCACCGGATCGCGATGCAGATAAACCAGCGTAGCGTCGGGATAGGTCTCGAAGAACTCCTTCAGCCGGAAGTTGTGAAAGCCTTTCAGAACCCAGTATTTTTTCGGCCGTTTGTACTGCAGCGCCTGCAGCATCATCTTGTGGATGCGGTTCTGCGCGGCGGAATCGGTGGGCAGGCCCATCGAGAGGTTCTGCATCGGTACGCGCCACCACGCCGTCGGCGTCATCACGCGGAAATCGAAAGCCCAGGTCCGTTCGTCCTCGGGCAGACCATCGCCGAGCATGTCGTTGTAGGGATGGCAGTAGAGCCACTTCCACATCTTGGCGTTGATCTCTCGCCATTCCTCGTCGGCCAGCGCGATGCGCGGGTCCTCCCCCTCGACGACTCCTGGCGGCGGCGAGGGGTGCATCACTTCCCAGAAGCGCAGTGCACGCGCGTCGGGATCGACCGACATCAGCGCATGCATCAGCGTCGTGCCAGAGCGCGGCTCGCCGGTGGCGAACATCGGATGCTCGATCACTTCCTCGTCGAGCGGATAAATCTTGCGGTCGTTGAAGAACTTGAGCCGGTCGGTCAGCAACCAGTTGATGTTGTCGGCGGCCGCCTGCCGGCCGGCCGCATCCATCGGGATCGAGTTGATGTGATCGACCGCAAGGCCAAGGCGCTCCTCGAATGTCGGGTCGCCCCAGTCCGCAAGGCCGGTTTCGGTTTTCGCCCGTTCCAGCAGTGAAGCGGCATCGAGGCTGCCGTCGATGATCGTCGCCACGGTCAGACTCCCTTGCACAACAGGGCGATCTCGTCCTCGGTCTCGCGGACCTTGAGAGCCGAGGTGGCGGCGAATCTTGCGCCGCCCATGCTGCCGTATTCCATCAGCTTGTAGACCTGCACGCCGGCATCGATGAAGCCCTTGATCTCGGCTGCCACCTGCTTGGGCGTGCCGACCGGAAAGATGTCGCGGATCGCCTGCGTGTCGAGCTCGTCGCAGAACTGGATGATCCTCTCGCGCGTGAGCACGGCCGGATCCAGGTCGTGAATGCCCCGCCAGTTCGGTCCCATCGGGTGCTCATGCCCGAACTGGCGCAGATCCTCGGCCGTCTGCATGAGGATGATCGACTTGACCATCGGCTGCTCGAGCATTTCCGCAATTTCGCCCTCGTCGCCAATCAGGCAGATCTGGGTCAGCGCCGGCGTGAAGTGCGACATGTCCCGCCCCACGGAATCGCCCGCGTCCATGATGATCTTGAGTTTGGTGGCAAAGTCCTCAGGCGTGTAAGTGCCGGCCGGCCACCAGCCGTCCGCCTCGCGCCCGGTGATGCCGAGCATGCGCGGGCCGACCGCGCCGGTCCAGATCTGCGGCGCCTTGCCGTTGTAAAGCTCCGTATCGAGACGGGCGTGCTCCAGCTTGTAGAACTGGCCGTCGAAATCGACGAGGCCGTCGCTGTGCCACAGCAGCTTCATCACCTTGATCGCTTCCTCGAACCGGCTGACCGGTTTCGAGAAGCTGAAGCCGTAAGGGACGGTGTTCTCGAGCTCGCCCGAACCGATGCCGAGGATGAAGCGACCCTTTGAAAGGTGGTCGATGGTCAGCGCCGTCTGCGCCAGCATTGCCGGGTGGCGACGGATCGTATCGACCACGCACATCGCGATCGGCGCGTTTTGCGTGAGCACAGCGGCGGCCGCGGCAACCGCCAGGCCATCAAGGTGGCGATGCGGGCTGTGCGAAGTCTTGGCAAGGTCAGTAAATTCCTCGGTCCAGATCGAATCCGGCCAGAAGCTGACATAATGATCGGGTATCCAGATCGAATGGTAGCGGCCTGAATCGTACTCGCCGACCATGTCGATGCCGAGCGGCAATGTGCTGCGCAGAAAGGCGGCTGGCTGGACTTGCATGAAATTCCTCTCCCCTGGCAGGCGACACGCCTGCTGATCTCTTGTTCAGTCTGGCGAAGGTTGCAGCGATTCGCCAGAGGTTACCGCAATCATCGCCCGACCGGTCGCGTCGCAATCGCTTGACAATTAATAATGCGGATGCATTATTTTGTTGAGCCGGGCAGGTCCGGTCACAACGATGGGCACCAATGGCAGCCGAGAACCGCAAACGGCACGACCCCCGGCGCGAAGCGACGCGGACGGCACTGATCGAAGCAGCCGAATCGCTCTTCGCCGAGGCCGGCGTGGAGGGCACATCCCTGCGCCAGATCGGTGCCGCCATCGGCTCGGCTAACGTCAACGTCGTCGCCTATCACTTCGGCGGCAAGGAAGAGCTGATCAGGGAAGTCTACCGCCACCGGCTTCCCGATATTGACCGAAGGCGGCGCGAATTGCTCGACGAGGCCGAAGCGGCCGGGACCGGGACCGATCTCGCAACGCTTATACGCGTGTTCTACCAGCCGCTGTTCGAACAGACCGACTCGGAAGGACGCCATAGCTACGCGCGCTTCATCACCGGGATAGAGCGTTCGGGAATGCTCGCGACGCGTGGACAGGTGAATTCGGAGTTTCCCGAAACCAATCGGGTCGATGACCGCATCGCCACATGCCTCCCCGCGAACCTGGCGCCGCTTCTCAATACTCGTCGGCGTCTGGTTGCGGGCCTTATTGCGAATGCACTCTTGCTGATCGACCGCGAAGCCGCGGACGATCCGGAACAGGCAGAACACCATTTCGCAAATGCGGTCGCGATGGCCGCCGCAGCCATATCCGCACCCGCTCCCGCAACAACGAACTCACGAGACATACGAAAGACAAGTCGGACGCAAGCCTGCAATCCGGCTGACTGAAAGAGAGGAAAGCTGAATGAACGCGCGTCACTTTCTCGCTGCCACCGGACTTGGCCTGATCATGGCCAGCCAGGCCTATGCCCAGACCGACAGGACAGTGCTGCCAATCCCCCGCGCACCGTTCGACGGGACGATCGCCGAGAACGTGCTCGATTCGACGCCGGGCACGGCCCGCCCGGTCCAGGCACCGGCAGGTGCCCCCAACGTCCTGATGTTCATGAGCGACGATGTCGGCTTCGCGATGTCGAGCGCGTTCGGCGGCCCGGTGCCCACGCCCAACTTCCAAAGGCTGGCGGAACGGGGCCAGCGCTATAACCGGTTCCATTCCACCGGCATCTGCTCGCCGAGCCGCGCGGCGCTGCTGACCGGCCGCAACCACCACAATGCCGGCGTCGGCTGGCTGTCGGACATGCCTTCGCCCTATCCCGGCTATGACAGCCGCATCCAGCCGGACACCGCGAGCGTCGCGCAGATCCTGCGGCTCAACGGTTACAGCACCGCCATGTTCGGCAAGCACCACAACATTCCGGGCCACGAGCGCAGCGAGGCAGGGCCCTTCAATGCGTGGCCGACCGGGATCGGGTTCGAATATTTCTACGGCTTTCCCTACGGCGATTCGGATCAGTTTTCACCGATCATGTATCGCGGCATCCAGCGGGCGCCGCAGTCCGAAACCGACGGCCGCATGGTCGACAAGATGCTGGCCGACGACATCATCCGCTATGTCCACAACCAGAAGGCCGGCAACCCCGGCAAGCCGTTCCTGATCTATCTGGCGCCCGGTTCGACTCACGCGCCGCACCAGGCTCCGAAGGAGTATATTGCCCGCTTCAAGGGCAAGTTTGACATGGGCTGGGACGAGATGCGCGTCAGAACCTGGCGCAGGCAGATCGCCATGGGCATGATCCCGGCGAACACGAAGCTGACGCCGCGACCGGAACAGCTTCCCGCGTGGGACTCGCTCACCTCCGACCAGAAGAAATTCCACGCGCGGCAGATGGAAGTCGCCGCCGCGCA
>JAGREL010000043.1 GCA_020446575.1 Novosphingobium sp.
CCACGCCGTCGATGTCATAGGGCAAATCCGGGCGCATCCCGGCGATCATGCTGTAGTGCTCCAGCATCTCTTCCAGATTCTGGCAGCGCGCCAATGCGCGCGAGACCGGCACGCCCCATTCCAGGATCAGCTGCATCATACCGAACTGGGTTTGCGCCGGAACATCGCTGGCGGCACCCCAGCCATGCGCCCAGAACCGCAAGGGCCGCTTCGCCGTAACCGCCGCGTCCTTCTGTCGCAGCGAGCCCGCCGCGGCATTTCGCGGATTGGCGAACTGGCGGACTTTCGCCGGATCGAACTCGGCGCCTTTCGCTTTCGCCTCGGCCTCCGCCTCTTCCAAGAGGCGCTGGTTGAGCGCGACGAAATCGGCCTTCGCCATGTAGACCTCGCCGCGAATCTCGAAGACGGCCGGCACCTCGCCTTCCAGCTCCTGCGGAATGTCGTCGATATGCGCGACGTTGGCCGTGACGTCTTCGCCCACCTGCCCGTCGCCGCGCGTGGCGGCGCGCACCAGCCGGCCTTCCTCGTAGCGCAGAGAGCAGGACAGGCCATCGACCTTGTCCTCGGCGGTCATCGCCACCGGCTCGTCCTCGGCAAGGTTGAGGAAACGCCTCACGCGCGCCACGAACTCCGCGACTTCCTCGTCGGCAAAAGCGTTGTCGAGGCTCATCATGCGAACCTCGTGCGTCACCTTGCTCAGCGGCGAAGATGCAATCGCGTGGCCCACCTTGCGGCTTGGGCTGTCGTCTCGGACGAGATGCGGGAAGGCCGCTTCCAGCTCCGCATTGCGCCGCACCAGCGCATCGTATTCGGCATCGGAAATTTCCGGCGAATCCTCGGCATGATAGAGCTTGTCGTGCTTCGCGATCTCCTTCGCGAGGCGCATCAGCTCATTCGCGGCATCGGCTTCGGAGATGTCTGTGCTCAAGGCAGGGGTCCGATCGGCGTGGTCTCTATGCGGGGGCCGGCGCCGGCGAGCAGCTCCTGCATTCTTGCCGCCGCCTTCTGCACCTGCGGCATCGCAAGGCAAGCCTCGTAGTCCGCCTTCTCCCGCCATATCTCGGTGATCCAGAACGCGTCGGGATCGTCGCGCTCCAGCGCTATGAGGTAAGCCAGCTTGCCCGGCACCTCGCGCGATCCTTCCTGAAGGCACGCGATCAGCTCGTCCCGCTTGCCGGGATGAGCCCGCAGCTGTCCGATCAGTCCGAAACGTTCCTTCTCCGCCATTTCACACCCCCTCCAGCAGTCTGTCAGCCTGCGCGCGGGCTTCGTCGGTGATTTCCGCACCCGAAAGCATCCGCGCAATTTCCTCCTGACGCCCGGCGCTGTCCAGCAGCGTTACCGAGGTCTTGGTTACCGTGCCCTGGCTCGTCTTGTGGATCACGTAATGGGTGCCGCCCCGCGCCGCGACCTGCGGGCTGTGCGTCACCACCAGAACCTGCCCGCCGCCGGCCAGCCGGGCCAGCCGCTCGCCGATGCCGCTCGCCACCGCACCGCCGACGCCGCGGTCGATC
>JAGREL010000344.1 GCA_020446575.1 Novosphingobium sp.
GATCGATGAAATCTGGCGGGAGCAACATGCTGCCGCGCCGCCGGGCACACCGTTTGTCGAAGTACCGGACGCCCACCATCACCTTATGATTGATCAGCCCCTCGCACTGGTCGCCGCTTTGCGCGCTCTCCTGCAAAGCTTTCCGAAGAACGGCTCATGGAACCGGTAGCCCCGCGCCTTGCGGCCTGGATCACAAATCTCCAGCCGGATGGCATTCCTCAAGACGTGATCGATCGTGCGAAGGACTGCCTTCTCGACCAGATCGGTTGCCAGATGGCCGGTGCTCGCTTGCCGCACGTTGCGCCGGTGATGCGACATGTTGCTTCTCTGGGTGCGCAGCCCGAAGCGAGCATCGTGCTGAGCGGCGATGGCAGCACGGCTATTTATGCGGCCTATGCCAACGGCACCTGTGGTCACAGCATGGAATTCGACGACAGCCACGTCGTCTGCGGCCACCCGGGATCGGTGGTCATACCCGCCGCATTGGCAATCGCAGAACGCGATCGCCTGTCCGGCTGGGACCTGCTGTGCGCAATCGTTGCCGGATACCAGGCGATGGCGCTCGGCGGCGGACAGGTCCATAAAGCCGCCCGATCGCGTGGCTGGCATCCGATGAAATTCCAGGGTCCGTTCGGCGCGGCGGGCGCAGTCGCAAAGCTGCGCCGACTCAGTGCGGAGCAGACTACGCACGCGTTGGCAATCGCCGGATCCGAAGCTTCGGGAACTATGGAGTACGACCAGTCGGGCGGAGAGGTGAAGCGCGTCCATGCGGGATCCGCATCGCGCTCCGGGGCACAGGCAGCGCTTCTCGCTGAAGAGGGATTGACAGGTCCTGCAACGATTTTCGAAGGGCGGCGGGGCATTTTCCGGGTTTTTGCCGATGAACTCGACGGCGATCCTGAAGCGCTATGGAACCGCGATTTTCATCTGCGCGATACGATGTTCAAACTTTCGCCGGCGGTCTTTACCATCCATGGTGCGATCCAGGCTGCCGAAGCCGTCGTGGCTCAACACCGACCGGACCCGGCAGCGATCGAGAGGATCGTCGCGGACGTGGCGGAAGTCACGATCCATCACGGCGCGGGGATCATGCATCCACGGGACATGATCGGTGCGCAGTTCAGCCTGCACTTTGCAATCGCCTGCGTCCTCTCGCGCGGGCATGCGCGCCTGGAGGATTTTTCCGACCGTACAGCATGGGAAGACCCGGAAATCCACCGGCTCAGCGCGCTTGTTCAGGTTCGCGAGCGCGAAGTTGCGCCGGGCGCATCGGAACTGGGCGGGAAGGTTACAGTCGAAATGAAGGGCGGTGCGTGTCTGCAACACGACCAGCCAGTCCCGCGGGGCCATCATCACAACCCGGCGTCTTCAAACGACGTCACGCAGAAATTCGAGCAATTGACTGCATCGTTTCTCGCGCCCGAGAGATCCGGCCGAATCATCGAGGCGGTCGCCGCTCTCGAAAAACTGAAGGATTGCAGCGATCTTGCCCAGTTGATTGGTGCACCGATCTAGGGTGGATAGCATGTGATCGCGCCGCTTCGCGATTGGACGGTCGACACTCGCGGGTCCAAGGCAGACGACATGACTGAAGAGAAGCAGGAGACTCTCGCGCAACGCCTTGCCGCCGTACTCGAGCTCGACCCTTCGGCTGCGGCGATCGAGTACCAGGGAAACTCGGTCAGCTGGGGTGAGTTGAAGGCGGCCGCCGTTGAAATCGAACGCCTGCTGCGCGAAGCAGAAATTGAGCGGGAAGCCCCCATAGGCTGGGCCGCGCGCAATCGCCCGGCCGCCGTCGCCTCATTCATCGCACTGGTGTGTGGAGGGCGCATGGTGGCGCCCCTGCGTCCCGCCTACAATGTAGCGAATTTTCGTGATGACATTTCGGCACAGAAGCTCAAGGCCGTGATCGGCGATCCGGATGACTGGGCTGGAGAGGGCGTTCTCGAAGCCGCCCGTGAGGCGGGCAGCGTGGGGATCGAGGTCTCGCACCATCCCTTTTCGATCAGATTGATTCCAGGATTGGAAAAGCCAGGAACAGGCCCCCACCGCGAGGCGATGCCCGACTATGTGCTCGAACGGCTGACAAGCGGGACGACCGGCGCACCGAAGCGAATTCCGGTCAAGCAAGATGCGCTCATGCCGTCGCTGAGCGTGAGCGAGCAGAAGAAAGCAGGCGAGGAGCCTACGGAACTGGCGCTCAAGACCTCACCCGCACTGCTGTTCAAGCCATTCAGTCATGCGGGTGGCCTGTTCGGCCTGTTGTTGTCGCTATACGAGGCGCGTCCGATCGTACTGTTCGAGAAATTCAATGTTCCCGAGTGGGTTGAGGCCGTGGCCAAGTACAAGCCGAAAGTCGCGAGCCTCGTCCCCGCGATGATCCGCATGGTGCTTGACGCCGATGTCGAACCCAAGAAGCTTG
>JAGREL010000345.1 GCA_020446575.1 Novosphingobium sp.
ACGAAATGCTCGCCCTTGTCGATGAGCGCGCGGAGTTTTTCTCCTGGACTAGGCATGGTCTCTCCCTTTGCGGATTGCAGTCGGTAGGAAGTGCCGACTATCGTAATCAGAGTTGCATGGCCGGCAGGGCAAGGCAAGAAGCCGAATCCCTCCCGCCGAAATGCGTATATGCGGGAGAAGCCCATGGCGGGTACTGAGCTCAGGGCACTCGTTGTCGGCACCGGCTTCGGCTGCCGTATCCAGGTTCCCGCACTGCGCGGCGCCGGCTTCGACGTAGTGGGACTTGTCGGCAGCGATCCTTCCCGCACGGCGGAGCGCGCGGAAGCCAACGGCATCGGCCGCGCCTTCACCGATCTCGATGAGGCATTGCGCGAAACCGGAGCGACGGTCGTTGCCGTTTCGACTCCGCCACACACTCACGGATCGCTCTCGGTCAAGGCGCTCGAGCACGGCTGCCACGTCCTGTGCGAGAAACCATTCGCCAGGGATGGCAAGGAAGCGCTGGCAATGCTCGATGCCGCCGAAAAGGCCAGCAAGGTCCATGTCATCGGCAATGAGTTCCGTTTCGTACCGCAGCGCGCAACCGTCGCGCGGGCGATCGCCGAAGGCATGATCGGCGAGCCGCATTTCGCCAGCCTCGTCCAGATCATGGGCTTCGTGAAGGAAGCCGAGGACGACTTTCCCGAATGGTGGTTCGATCCTGCCGAAGGTGGTGGCTGGCTGGGCGCGTCGGGCTCGCATGTCGTCGACCAGATCCGCGCCTGGCTCGGCGAATTCGATTCCGTCAGCGCTTCGCTCGATACGGTCTCACTGACACGCGGTCCGGTCGACGATTCCTATTCGGTACGCTTCCGCCTGAAGAGCGGCGTCGAAGGCATCATGCAGCAGACTTCCGGCGCCTACGGTCCCCTGACCGAACTCACCCACATCGCCGGGAGCAAGGGCCGGATATGGTTCGACGGGCCGAGGGTCCGTTTCGCCGACAGCACCGGCGAACGCGAACTGCCGATCCCCGACGATCTCGTTCTGCCCGACCCGCCGCCGCTCACGGCCGATCCGCGCCACCGGCGAGCCGACTGGCAGGCCATGGCCTTCGTCGAGATCGCACCGTACACAAGACTCTGCGAGGCGATGCGCGCCGCGATCCTGGAAGAAGCCTCGCCTTCCCCCGTCCCGGTGGCAAGCTTCGCCGACGGCGTCGCGAATATGCAAGTGATGGACGCTATCCGGGCCTCGGCGGCAAACGGCGGCGAACTGGTGAAGGTGGAACAGGCATGAACGGAACCGATCTTCGGGCAATTGTCGTCGGCACCGGCTTTGGCTGCCGTATCCAGGTGCCGGCGCTACGCGGCGCCGGCTTCGACGTGGTGGGCCTCGTCGGCCAGGATATTGCGCGCACGGCAGAGCGCGCGGAGGCAAACGGTGTCGGCGGGTCCTTCACCGACCTCGAAACGGCAATCGGCGAGACCGGCGCGAATGTCGTTGCCATTTCGACGCCGCCGCACACGCACGCCAGTCTTTCCGTGACCGCTCTGGAATGCGGCTGCCATGTGCTGTGCGAAAAGCCCTTTTCGGCTGACGCGGCCGAAGCGCAACTGATGCTCGAAACCGCCGAACGAGTGGGCAAGGTTCACATGATGGGCCACGAATTCCGCTTCGAGCCGCTGCGCGCCACCGTTGCCAACGCCGTGGCCGAGGGCATGATCGGCGAACCGCGCCTTGCCAGCATCGTGATCCTGCTGCCGCAGATCCCCACCCAGGAAAACGAAATGCCCGATTGGTGGTTCGATCCCGCTGAAGGCGGCGGCTGGCTTGGCGCGCTGGGATCGCATGTTGTCGACCAGCTGCGCACATGGCTGGGCGAGTTCGCTTCGGTCAGCGCATCCCTCAACAGTGTGACCGCCACGCGTGGCGGCGCCGACGATTCCTTCGCTGTGCGCTTCACCATGAAGAACGGCCTTGAAGGTATCATCCAGAGCAGCGCGGGCACATGGGGACCGCCGCTCGACGTCGCCCGCGTGTGCGGCACGGATGGCACGATCTGGACCGAGGGCGGCAAGGTCCGCTTTTCCAGGCGTAGCGGCGAGCGCGAACTCCCGATCGCACCGGGACTGGCGCTCCCTCCTCCTCCGCCGATCACCGACGATCCCCGCCACGAGACACCAAGGTGGCGCAACCTCGTGAGCGTCGAGCTGCCCCCCTACACCGTGCTTTGCAACAGCATGAAGGCGGCCATCCTGGGCGAACCCACCGAAAGCCCGGTGACGCCGGCGACCTTCGCGGACGGCGTCGCCGCCATGAAGGTGATGGATGCGATCCGCGCATCGGCTGCGGCAGGCGGCAAGCTGGTCGAACTGGACTAGGCCGGGTTCAGGCAATCGTGTCCTGATAGCGGCGTACCGCTATCACGGTGAGCACCAACAGCATCAGCACCAGCACGCCCATTTCCGGTAGCGCCAGTGAGAGATTCCAGCCCTTCAGCATGATGCCGCGCACCAGTCGCAGAAAGTGCGTCATCGGCAATATCTCCGCCAGCCATTGCGCCCAGAGCGGCATGCCGCGGAAGGGAAAGGCGAAGCCGGACAGCAGAATGCTGGGAATCATGTAGAACACGCTGACGTACATCGCCTGCAGCTGGTTGTCGGCCATGGTCGAGATGGTGAAACCCAGCGCCAGACTCACGGCGATGAATATCAGCGTTGCCAGCACCATCAGCAGGATCGGCCCGGAAAACGGCACGTGGAACAGAAGGGCGGCCGCCGCGAGCGCCACGAACATCTGGACGATGCCGATGATGAAATAGGGCACGATCTTGCCGACCATGACTTCGAAAGGTCGCAGCGGCGTCGCCAGCAGGTTCTCCATCGTCCCCTGCTCGACCTCGCGGGTAACGGCAAGCGAAGTGACCAACACCATCGACATCGACAGGATGATCGCCAGCACGCCGGGCACGATGTTGTAGGCGGTGATCCCTTCCGGATTGTAGTTGCGGTGAATAACGAGATCGACCGGCGTCAACGACGTGCTGCGTCCGCCGAGCGGCCCGATCAGATCATGCTGCAGCCCCGAAGCGACGGCTTCGCCGATCGCGGAAATGGCATTGCCGGTCGCCGACGGATCGGTCGCATCTGCCGTCACCAGCAGCTGCGGACGCTGCCCGCGCACCAGATCGCGCGAGAAATCCGGGGGTATGGTGACGACGAATTGCACCTTGCCCTGCTCGATCAGCTGCTCCCCCCGGCCGGGAGAATCTATGATCTCCTCGACTTCGAAATAGGTCGTGTTGCGCAGCGCCGAGACGATAGTGCGGGTGAAGGCGGAATTGTCATTGGCCTCCACCGCCAGCGGCAGGTGACGGGGATCGTTGTTGATCGCATAACCGAAAATCAGCAACTGGATCACCGGCATCAGGAACATCATCGCCAGCGTCCCCCGGTCGCGCGCGACCTGATGCATCTCCTTGAATATCATTGCCCTGATGCGCTCGAACACGGCGTCAGGCCCTTTCGATCACGCTGTTGTCGTGGGCGTTGCGCATCATGTGGATGAACACATCCTCCAGCGTCGGCTCGGCCTCCCGCCAGCGGAACCGCCCTTCCCAGGGTTCGACCGCAGCGCGCAACCTGTCGGGATCGGTCCCGCAGACGTGGATGGTGGCGCCGAAAGGCACTGCCATCTCGACGCCCGGCTGGCCCTCGATCTCAGCCGCAAGCCGATCCGCGCCTTTGCCTTCGCCCGACAAGGCATGAAGGCCGGACTGGGCGACAACCTCGTCCGCCGTTCCGCGCACCAGCATCACGCCGTATGCGATATAGGCGATCTCATGGCAGCGCTCGGCCTCGTCCATG
>JAGREL010000044.1 GCA_020446575.1 Novosphingobium sp.
GATCCGATCTACGGCGTCGAGCACAGCGGCAACACGCCGGGTGCGGAAACGCTGATCGTGCTCAACGGACCGATCATCAAGGAACTGGAGTTCAATTACGAGCAGGGCGTGCTGCGCGATGGCTTCCTGCCCAACACCTCGGTCGGCCGCTTCTGGCGCCTTGCCCTGCGGAACATGGCGGGCTTCCTGCCGCACAAGACCGACAAGGGGTCCTTCGGCAATACCTTCCGCGTCGTGCTGGCCGAGAACGAGGATGCGCTGGCCGGCATAGGCTGGCCGTCCAACGCCGCCGACATGGGCTTTGCGACCGGCGACAACACGGTGACGATCACCCGCATGACGGGCGGCGGCGTGTTCCCCTCGGTGACGGGCAGCAGGCCGGAGCAGATGATGCCCTACATCGCCGATGCGGTGGCGGCGCAGACCGGCTGGGAAATCGTCTTTACTGTCGGCGGCCTGTCCTACGGTACGTTGCGCCCGGTGCTGATCCTCACGCCGATCCTGGCCGAAACCATCGCCAAGGCAGGGTGGAGCAAGCGCGACGTCAAGCAGTACCTGTTCGACCATGCGCGAATGAAAGCCGGCCGGGTCGAGACCATGTGCGACGAATGGACCGATTTCCCGATCGGTTCGCTCAAGCATCAGGTCAATCTGGGCCGCCTGCCTCCGGTCTTCGCCGAATCCGACGATCCGGAGCGGATGGTGCCGATTGTGGTCGATCCCGAAGACTTCATGGTGCTGGTCTCCGGCGATCCGCTCAGGACCAACGCCTATACCTTCGCGCATAATGGCTATCTCGGCTTCCCGGTCGCCAAGAAGATCGAACTGCCGAAGGACTGGAAGAAACGGATAAGCGGGGGAAAAAGGTAGATCGCTCCTGGCCTCATGCGCCCGGTTCGCGTGCTTTTTCCCCCACTTTTCGCAGCTGCCGAACAAGCTGGAACTGTTTGTCTGCTCAACTTGCGGCAGATGACATTCGGCTCATTATTTGGGCGAGGCGGGGGGGCGGAAACGGCCCGCTACAACGGTCGTGCGCACGGTCACTTCCGGTTTCGGGATGACCGAATCTGGAACAGGTGAATCAAATCATGGTTAACTGCCTGCGATAACCTGTGGGCAGTCTGCTATTCACCCTGATCCAAAATCCACGTGTGGATTGACTTGGTTAACACGATTTATCAGGGGATTAAGAGCATCCTCATCGATGCCCAGAAAAAGAACGATGGTTAGCAGACGTTATCACAGAAGGCATCACAGGCGGCGGCAACGGCGGCGGCGCCAATTGGGATATGCCGGCGCTGCTTTGATGGCATTGCTCCTTGCGTTCTTCATTTTCATGCGGGGCGATGGGCGCAGCACCGTTTTTGCCGAACTTCCCCGGGATCCGTTGTCGCTGCTGGCCGAGCGTTCGCCGGGGCAGCGGCCGGCCGGCGCTCTTTTCAATGTCAAACCGCCGAAGGTGACCTTCCGCCAGGAGGAGCCCATTGTGCCGGCTCCGGTTTACGGGCCCGACATTCTTCCGAAAATCACGCAGGAACTGCTGAGCGAACCGCCGATCGGCCCTGATACACCTGAGCTGCCGTATACTCCGACGATCTGCTGCGAACTGACAGTGAATGAGCCACCGCTCACGCCCCCGCTGACGCCCATCCTGCCGTTTCTGCCTCCGCCGGTCAGGCCGCTTCCCGAGCCCGAAACCTGGATAACGATGTTGCTGGGCATCTTCGCCATCGGGAGCGCCATGCGCCGAACGAAAGTCCGGGAAAGCAAGGCAAGCAGCCGCAACGCGGTTCCGGATATCGCCTAGCAGGGGCCATTCATGTCATTCGACATCCGGAGCCTTGCCCTGATTTTCGGTCTGCTTGCCTCGGCTGTGGCGGCCTTCTTCGCCTTTCAGCCCGAGCCGCAACCCGTGGAGCGGATCGTTCGCATCGTCGAGCCGTCCGATACCGGCACGCGGCTTGCCTATTCGGATGGCAACTATCCGGTCCTGACCTTGCCCGACGGTAGCAAACAGCCAATTCGCAGCGTTCTGGACATCAGCGAGCGCCTGCGTTTTGGCCAAGCGGTCTGGGACGATCGGGATGTTCCCGATGGCCCCATGCTGGTGCGCGTCGATCTTTCGCGCCAGCTTGTTTCCGTGTTTCGTGGCGGTCACGAAATCGGATCGACAATCATCCTGTATGGCGCGGCCAGCAAGCCGACGCCCACCGGAATGTTCAAAGTGCTCCAGAAAAGCGCGGACTATCATTCCCGCACCTATGATGCGCCCATGCCCTATATGTTGCGACTGACCAGCGATGGCGTTGCCATTCACGGAAGCGACGTCCGCGAACGGGCCGCGACGCATGGCTGCATCGGCGTTCCGCTCGACTTCGCGCGGCATCTCTATGCAGCGATGAGCCTGGGCGATCGCGTGGCGATCGTGAAAGCGGACTAGCGTCTCTTTTCAACCGGAAGATCGGCGCTTCGCACTCGGGAAGACAGCTGGTTCCCTTGCGGTTCCTCCTCCCTCAGTCGGGTGGGCGACATCGAGAACCAGCGGTTGCAGCGCCGCGTCATGATCGATTGTTCGGCAAAGCCGAGCATCTCGGAGATACGGGCGAAATCGAGCGTCGTCTGCCGGACGTAGTAGAGCATGACATCGCGGCGGACCTCATCCTTGACCTGCTGGAACGAGGTGCCCTCGGCGCGCAGCCGCCGGTGCAGCGTGCGCAGATGCAGGTTGAGTTCTCCCGCCACGGCTTCGTTGGTGCATTGCCCGGATGCCAGCCGGCGCATGATCACGCCCCGCGTCTCGGCATGGAGCGGGGGGCGGTGCCGTGTGAAATGCCGGTCGATATAGGCGGTCACGTCCGCGAAGGCATCCGCGTCGGGATCGGCGATCGGGCAGGCGAGGTCGCGTTCTGAAAAGACGAGGCCGTCGGCCGGCTCGCCGAAACGCACTTCGCAGCCGAAATAGCGCCGGTAGTCCCTGGAGGCCGATACAGGCTGGTGCCGGAAATGCACTCGCCGTGCCCGGGCGTAGCCACCGGTCAGCTCCATGGCCTCGAGATGGCCGATGAGCAGGATCTGCTCCATCGCCTGCGCGCGGTTGGCGATATTGTCGAGCAATATGTCGTGTCCTGAAAAGACCGCGCTTTCTGACGGCAGGCGTCTCAGCCAGACTCGCGCGGCGAGGCTGTGCGCATAGCTGTGCCGGCTGACGTAGGTGAGGGCGTCGCCGAAGCTTTTCGAGTTGCGCATGACCTGGCCAAGCGGGCCGTATGCACCGCCGCCGCTTTGCTTTTCCGCCAGCCGCATGCCGAAGTCCGGGCAGTCCAGCTCCTGCGCGGCCAGTTCCATAAGGTGGATGGCCTGGCGGTAGGTGATGCCCGGCGCGTCGCCGGCAAGGGTGTCCATGCCTACCTCGGCGCTCGCCAGCAGGCCGGGCAGGCTTCCCCCCAGTTCTTCGACCAGTTCCGGGAAGAAGCGCAACAGGCGCGCGTGCACGAGGTCGAAATCCTGGCCGTCCCCGGCCGCGTTCATGGGCTGTCTGTGTTTGGCCATCCTCACCATCGGCCCGTTACCAGCGCATTTGTCCGAATCGGTCAAGCCGCCGGAGGCGGTGGAGCGATAGACCGGCTTGCAACGGCTGCGCGATTCCGCGGGGCTGAAGGATTGGGAGATGTGCCATGGACAAGGATCTGCAGGATCTGCTCGATCGCGCGAAGATCCGGCAATGCACGGAGCGTCTCGCACGCGGCGAGGACCGGCGGGACGCCGATCTGATCAGCGCCAGCTGGTGGCCGGATGCGACGTATGACTACGGCGTGCAGAGCGGCGATTTCGCCTCTTATCTCGCTTGGGTCGTGCCCGGCGCCGACGCGATCAAAAACACGCAGCATGTGCTCGGCCAAACCCATATCGAGCTGGATGGCGGCAGGGCGCGTGCCGAAACCCACGTGATCTCCTATCACCGCATCGACATGGGGGCGGGCGACCAGGACACCTGCATCGGCGGACGCTATCTCGACACGATGGAAAAGCGGGACGGCGAATGGCGTATCGCCAGCCGCGTCATGCTGTATGACTGGTACAGCGAGTGGGGCGATGCAATCGACTGGTCGCAGGGCGTGATGGGCATTCCGCTGAGTGCCGAGCATTTCTCGGGCCGCGCGAACGGCGATTTCAGCGAAGCCTTCTTCGGCAAGCGCTGACACGAAAAGGGGAGAGGATCATGGGCCAGCTTGAAGGCAAGGTCGCCGTCGTAACCGGCGCCAGCCGAGGGATCGGCAAGGGTATCGCGCTGGTGCTCGCCGAGCAGGGCGCGACAGTCTACGTCACCGGGCGCACGGTGACGCCCGGCGAGTATTATTTGCCGGGTACGGTCGGCGAGACCGCCGCGGAGTGCAGCGAGCGCGGCAAGGCAAGCGGCGGCAAGGGCGTTGCCGTCGCCTGCGATCACGGCAATGACGAGCAGGTCGCGGCGCTGTTCGATCGGGTGAAGAAGGACGAGGGGCGGCTCGACATCCTTGTCAATAACGCCTTCCAGCTTTCGGACGACCTGATCGAGCCCAAACCCTTCTGGGAAAAGTCGCTCTCGAACCTCGAAATGTGGGACGTCGGCGTCCGCTCCAACTTTGTCGCGGCGTGGCATGCAGCGCGGATCATGGCGCCGCAGAAGTCCGGGCTGATAGTCGCGATCTCCGGCTATGTCGGGGTGACGTATACCTTCGGCGTGGTTTTCGGCACCGCCAAGTCGGCGGCCGACCGCATGGCGCGCGACATGGCGATCGAGCTGGAGCCCTACAATGTCGCCTCGCTCTCGCTGTGGCAGGGCCTTACCCTGACGGAGAAGGCTTACTACAATCTCGAGAAGTCGAAGGAGAACATGACCGCGTCGATCACCAATATGACCGGCAGCTCGGTCGAGCATCCCGGGCGCGTCATCGCCGCGCTGGCCACAGACCCCGATATCATGAACCGCTCGGGCGCGACTTACATCACCACCGAGCTGGCGCAGGAATACGGCATTACCGACGTCGACGGCCGCGTCATCCCCTCGGCACGCGAAGCGCGCGGCTCGCCGCTGTGGAAGCCGATCCGCGAGGTCGATTACCGTGGCAAGTGACCGCGACGACAGGCTGCAGCGCCTGCTTGACCGGCAGGACATCGTCGATTGCCTGTCGCGCATGGCCCGCGCCGCAGACCGGCTCGACCGGGAACTGTTCCTTTCGGGCATGCATGGCGACTGCATCAATTCGGCGGGACCGTTCGTCGGCGGGCCGGAAGATCTCTGGCAATGGTCGCTCGAGCTGCAGCAGACGGCTTACACGTCCACTCTGCATAAGCTGCTCAACCACAGCTTCGACTTCGACGGCGATAGTGCGCATGTCGAGACCTATTACTTCTTCGTCGGCTGCACCGGCGAGACCAACATCCTCGCCGGCGGACGCTACATCGACCGTTTCGAAAGGCGCGACGGCGTCTGGGGGATGGTGATGCGCAGCAACTTCGTCGAGTGGACCAGTGCAGTGCCGGCCATGGATAGCCCCCTCGGCGAAGTCGCGGATATCGAGTTGAACGGCCTGCCTTCGCGCGACCGCAACGACCCGTCCTACCAGCGCCCGCTCGTCAATCGGCGCGCATTGAATATCCCCTGACGATGCTTGAAGGCGCGAGGATTCTCGTCGTCGGGGGCGGATCAGGCATCGGCTTCGCCGTGGCTCAGGCGGCCAAGGGCGAAGGCGGGCACATCGCCATCGCCTCGACCAGTCCCGAGAAGTTGGCGGCAGCCGCCGGCCGGCTTGGCGGGGCCGAGACATTCCGGCTCGACATCACCGATGAAGCGGCGGTGCAGGCTTTCTTCGCCAACGCCGGCGATTTCGATCACATCGTCACCACCGCCGGCGACTGGGGCAAGGCCCGGCGTGGCCCCTTCGTCGAGATCGACATGGCCGATGCGGAGGCACTGTTCCGCGTGCGCTTCTGGGGCGCCGCGATCCTGGCCAAGCACGGCTCCGCTCACGTCCGGCCGGGCGGCTCGATCACTCTGACCAGTGGAATGAGCGCCTTCCGCCCGCAGAAGGGCTCGGTCATGGCGACTGCCATGGCCGGATCGATCGAGCATCTGACGTATGGGCTTGCAGTCGAACTGGCGCCGATCCGGGTGAACGCCGTCTTTCCGGGCGGGGTGGCTACGGAAATCTTCGCGGGCCTGCCCGACAACATGCGCAAGGCGGAGGAAGCCCGGTTCGCATCGCAGCCGCTGCCGCGCATCGCTGAGCCCGGTGAAGTGGCGCAGGCCTATCTCTATGCGATGAAGGGCCACTACACGACCGGCCAGATCATCAAGGTCGACGGCGGCGGCGAACTGGCAGGGTAATGACTGGCTCGGCAGCAGCCCCTTAGTAGGGCTTCTCTCCTGCAAGCGTGATCCGTCGCATGATCCGGCGGAATCCGTGATAGTCGTTTACGGGATTGTGCTGCGCCGCGCGATTGTCCCAGAAGGCCAGCGATCCGGGGCGCCAGTTGAACCGGCAGGTGAATTCCGGCCGCACCTGATGCTGGAACAGGTAGTTCAGGATCGGCGCGCTTTCTTCCTCGGTCATGTCCTTGA
Source organism: Novosphingobium sp. (assembly GCA_020446575.1). Taxonomy (GTDB): domain Bacteria; phylum Pseudomonadota; class Alphaproteobacteria; order Sphingomonadales; family Sphingomonadaceae; genus Novosphingobium. The sequence goes on from JAGREL010000044.1 coordinate 6,602, forward strand.
AATGCGAGGAATGGGCGACGTTGACGTAGAGCGCCTTGCGGCCGGTTTCGGGATGAGTGCGCACGGCGGGGTGTTCGGCAAGGTGATCAAGCACCGGCGCGCCGCTGCCCGAATTGCGGATGACATCCTCGCGGGTCTTGGAAACATCGGCCTTGGCCGAGGAATTGACGATGGTCAGCCCGTCCAGAATCCCGCGCAGCGTTTCCGACAGCGTTTCATAGGCGAGGTACTGGTTGGCGAACATCGTATCGCCGCCATGGGGCGGCACTTCCAGCGCATAAAGCATCGTGCCCATTGGCGGCACTTCCAGATAGGTCGTGTCGGCATGCCAGATGCCGCCGAAATTGACGGTCTCATGCTCCAGCTTCGCGATCTCGGTGATTTCCGGATAGCCTTCGATCCCCTTGACCAGCGGGTATTCGATAGGGGTTCCGAACGCCCTGGCGAAGGCCATGTAGGCGTCCGGCGCCAGTTCCTGGTCGCGGAAGAAGATCACGAGATGATCGAGCAGCGCCTGACGGATCGTGCCGACCGTCTCCGCATCCAGCGTCCGGCGGAGATCGACGCCGCCGATTTCCGCGCCCAGCGCCCCGGCGATCGGTCTCGTCTCGATCTGTCCCATCAGTGTTCCGCCTCTTCCGCCAACTCCCTAGTATCCTTTGCCGGAGTGATGCAAACACACGTTGGAAGCAGGGAGAGAACAGTGCCGCAATTCATCGGCCGACATACCATTTTCCACGGTTTCGGCAGGAGCGCGAGCGAAACGCCGCCGGGCGTGGAAGGCTTCACCTGGTGGGGCTCCGAACGGTTCCACCTGCCCGAAGGGACGAAGCAGACCAATGTGCGCCTGCAGGCCGAGGACGGCGCGCATTCCAGCGGCATCCTCTACACACGCGGCGGTGAAAAGACGGCGATCGTCTTCAATCACCCCCGCGCCGATTTCTCCAGCCACTACCTGACGCCTTTCCTCGTAGCGGGCGGTTACGCGGTTTACGGCGGGCAGACCCGCTATCTCGGCAACGACGTCAATTGCGAGCACGAATGCCTGTGCGCGGATCTTGCCGCGCAGGTGCGCTATCTGCGGGCGGAAGGCTTCGAGAACGTGCTGTTCTGCGGCAACAGCGGCGGCGGGCCGCTTTCGACTTTCTATATGGCGCAGGCCAATACGCCCGTGGGTGAGCGGCTCAGCACGACGGCAGCGGGCGAGCCCTACGACCTGAACGAGCTGGACCTGCCGCAGGCCGACGGCCTGATCGTGCTGGCGGGGGCGCTTAGCGAAGGCGCACTCGAACTGGCCAATCTCGATCCTTCGGTGATCGACGAGGAGGATCCGTTGTCGTGCAATCCTGACCTCGACATGTTCAATCCGGCAAACGGCTATCGCAAACCGCCCGCAGTCAGCGAATATTCGCAAGAGTTCCTCGAGCGATACCGGGCCGCACAGGTCGATCGCTGCCGGCGGATCGATGCGCGGGCGAAACAGGAAGTCGCGCGCAAGCGCAAATATCGCGCGATGATGGCCGAGCCCGGTTTTGCCGACCTGCCGCTCGACGAGCAAAACTACATCACGCGCATGGCCGTCGCCTGCAATACGCTGGTCATCTACCGCACCATGGCCGATCCCGCGCTCACCGATCTTTCGATCCATCCCAACAAGCGCGGCATCATCGGCCTGATGCAGCCCGATCCCCAGTCGGCGAACTGGTCCATTCCCGGTTTCGTCCAGATGATGACGGCCGAAGGCTGGCTTTCGACCTGGTCTGGCCTTTCCACGCAGGTGAACATGCACGAGGATGCGAAGAAGGTGACCCAGCCGGTGCTGGCGATCAATTTCGAAGCGGATGTCACCATCCTGCCGTTCGTCACCGAAGGCCTCTACGACAACGCGGCGAGCGCAGACAAGGCGCTGGTCCGCATCGATGCGGACCACTTCGCCTTCAAGGAAGAAGGGCCTCGCGACGCCGGCATCCCTGAAACCGGCAAGGTTATCGTCGACTGGCTGACGCAGCGTTTCCCGGCCGCTTCGTGACCGGGTGGCCGATCTGGAAATCGTGGGCCAGCGCGCCGCGAAGAAGGTATTTTGGGACCACCGGCAAGTGCCACCCTTGGGCGCTGGACCGTCGAAGCCAGTCTTCAAAGAAGCCTTGGTGTTGTTAACCGCTCAGGGTCCAGCCCCCTTCGACGCGGAGGATTTGCCCGGTCGTGTATGTTCCCTTCATCAGATAGAGATATGCCTCCGCTGCCTCTGCCGGCTGGCCTGCGCGGGGAAGCGGTTGGCCTGACAGACGCGCTTCCTGAAACTCGCGAAACTCCGGCGGCACGTCATCCCAGGCTTCGGTCACTATCGCCCCGGGGCACACGCCATTGACCCGGATCGGCGCCAGTTCGACGGCAAGGCCCAACACAAGGTGCTCGACTGCTCCCGCCATTGCCGACGCCTCCGGCATTCCCTTTTGTGGGCGGTGAGCCGCCATGCCGTTTGTCAGTATCAGCGACCCGCCGGATGAAATTCGTTTCGCGCCGTGCTTGGCGACTGCCATCGCCCCCCAGAATCGTACCTGAAACAGGGCTTGGGCATCCGCCAGATCGAGGTCGAAAAAGCTCGAATGTCTGACTTCGGTCCAATCGGCGGCCGTGAACACGATGTGATCGAACTGGCTGGAGCCTTCAAAGTAGGATTTGACGGAAGGTTCATCGGTAACGTCAAGCTGCGCGCCTTCGCCGCCGCCCAGCCTGTCTACCGCGTCGTGCAATCTGTCGGCTTTGCTTGAAGCAATCGTCACCTTGGCACCGTGGTCGAGCGCGGCCTTTGCGACTGCAAACCCGATGCCGGACGATCCTCCGACCACCAGGATTCGCTGGTTTTTGAGTTCCAAGGGCCTTCTCCTCTCCATATTCTGAAATCAGGATCTTGTTCTTGTCTCCGGCCGGCAAGTGTCGCTGAGTTTTTCGGCGGATGTCCTTCCCAACCTGCTTGCCAGCTTGCTTCCCATTCACAGGCGATCAATAAACAATGAACGGATGCAGCAGGCACAATGAAGATTCTCTACTGGACCGACCTGTTTCTTCCCGATGTCGGCGGGATCGAGACATTCAGCATGGATCTTATCCCCGCATTGCAGGCGAGAGGCCACGAGGTCACGGTGGTGACGTCTGCCCTGACGCAGGATCACACCACAGTCGAGGAGCTGAACGGCATCCCGGTGCACCGCTTCCCGACCTGGCACGCGCTTCGGACCAACGACCTCAAGCTCCTCATGTCTGCCCGCAAGGCCATCACCGACTTGAAGCGGAAATTCGATCCAGACGTTACCCATGTCCATTTCGGTGCGACTGCCTACACCTTCATGCAGACGCAAAGGGCGGCGAAGGCGCCGATCGTGACCACAGTGCATGCCCTGCCCGACACCTCACTCCTGCAGAGCTCGTTATTCAGCAAGTTGGTTGCGGAAAGCGCGCATGTGAATGCCGTATCCGTGCAGGGATACAATCGATTGAGCCAGGCTTTTCCGCAAGCCGCCGAGTGCATGTCCTATGTCTACTACGGTCTGGGGCCAGCAGCGCATCGTGAGGTTGAAGTCGTCCCACCTTCATTCGAACAGCCGGTCATTCTCTGCCTCGGACGATTAATACCGCAAAAGGGTTTTGACGTCGCCCTCAAGGCATTTGCCAAGGTGGAAAGCGTAGTTCCCGACGCCAGGCTGGCAATCGTCGGCGAAGGGAGCGAAGAAGCAACGCTCAAACGCCTGGCGGCAAAGCTGGGAATAGCCATGAAGGTCGACTTCCCGGGTCCGGTGCCACCGGAAAACGTGTATCAGGTGATAAACACAGCGACGATGCTTCTGATGCCTTCACGATACGAAGGCCTTCCGTTGGTGTCGCTGCAGGCCGCAAAGATGCAGCGACCCATCATTTCTTCGGATGTGGACGGACTGCCGGAGCTGATCATCGACGGACAATCGGGCTTGGTGCTCAGGGAAAACAATGAAGAGGAACTGGCCGAGGCGATAATCTCCCTGTTTCAGAATCCCGCACGGGCGGTTGCGATGGGTAAAGCTGCCGCCTTGCGGCTTGAGGAACGGTTCGGGTTCGAGAACTGCGTTGACCAGTACGAGAGACTTTATCACGAGGCAGTTTCTGCTGCTGACTGAGTTTGAACGTCTCTGCGCTACCAGCACAGGCTGGAGGAGATAACGCACACCTGTGATCGCCGAAGGGTTGGAGAAACAGGGGCACGTCGTCGCTTCAATACAGCAATGGGTGCGGTCTGCTTTATGAGCCAGGGAACCAAATCGGATAAGCCCGATCCGCGCGAAGGTGCTACGGGCCGGGCTTCGGAGGCAATGTGATTACCGATCCGGAAACCAAACCACCTGGCCGAAAATCCGTTTGGGCGGCGAGGACGATTGGAGCCTCGCTTGGCCTGATCGGGCTATGGCTGACGGGCGGAGGAGCCTGGCTGCTGTTGATCGGTGGCTCGGAATATTATCTCGCCGCGGGCATCGGCTGCCTGCTGGCCGCATATTTCTACCTTACCGGCCGGAATCGGTTCGGCTGCTGGACCTACATGCTGGTGTTCGCGGCAACATGCATCTGGGCCTTCGCCGAGGTAGGTGCAGACTTCTGGCAGCTCCTGCCACGGATCGTCGCGCTGGGCGTTATCGCGGGGATAGTTCTCGTCCATCGCCTGTTCGAATTGTCGAGCAAGCCAGCGATTCCTTGGGCGCTGACAGCTATTGCGGCGCTGACCTTCGGCCTGTTTGTGGCAGGCCTGACTCGGTTGCCCGCGACTTCGGGCGAAATGCTCTCGCAACCTGTCATGGCAGGTGAGGCGAGCGACTGGACTGCCTTCGGCGGTGACGCGGGCGCCACGCGCTTTGCGAAGGCCAGCCAGATCACGCCGGAGAATGTCGCTTCCCTGGAGGTCGCCTGGATCTTGCGGACAGGCGACGAGCGTTCCTCAGTGGGCAGAGCTTTGCGATATGCCTTCGCGAATACGCCACTCAAAATCGGCGATCTCGTTTATATATGCACGCCGCGCAACGTTCTTATCGCAGCCGATCCCGACAGCGGTAAGGAAATATGGCGCTTCGATCCCAAGCTGGACGTATCGGGCGTATTTCTCGTCACGTGCCGTGGTGTCGCTTACTCCGAAAGCGACGCGCAATCCGGCCAATGCGCCAAGCGCATCATCTACGGCACGATCGATGCCCGCTTGATCGCGGTTGACGCGCTAACCGGCAAGCCTTGTACCGGCTTCGGCAATGATGGCGCGGTGCGGCTCAAAGACGGCCTGGGGACCGTGCCGGAAGGCTATTACCTGGTGACATCATCGCCGACCGTGGCGAACGGCGTGGTGGTGATTGGCGCCAAAGTCCTCGACGGATTGAGCACGAAGGAACCCTCCGGCGTCATCCGGGGATATGACGTCACAACCGGAAAGCTGCGTTGGTCGTGGGATCCGGGCGCAAGAGATGAGAACCTGCTTCTTCAGCAGGGCGAACATCACAGCTACGGCTCGCCCAACAGCTGGCCGGGCATGAGCGCCGACCCGGAGCTGGGAATGGTCTATGTTCCGATGGGCAATGCCACACCGGACTATGTCGGCATGCACCGCAGCGCCGAGGATGACCGATATTCGAGCTCGATCGTGGCGCTGGACAGCCGTTCGGGCAAACGCCGCTGGCATTTCCAGACGGTGCACCATGACTTGTGGGACTACGATGTTGCTTCGCAGCCGGTGCTGTTCGACATGCCAATGCCCGGCGGGTCGAGTATTCCCGCGCTGGCGCAACCGACGAAGCAGGGTGACATCTACATTCTGGACCGGCGGACGGGTGAGCCGATAACCGGTGTCGAGGAAAGGGCGGTGCCGAAGGGCGATATCCCGACCGAGCGCTATTCCCCCACACAGCCGGTTTCGGTCGGCTTTCCGACTCCATTGTCGTCCGATGTATTGCATGAACGAGACATGTGGGGCGTGACGCCGGTCGACCAGCTGTGGTGCCGGCTCAGATTCCGTTCGGCGCGCTATGCGGGGCGCTACACGCCGCCATCCACTCGCCTCACGATCCAGTATCCCAGCAATTTCGGCGCCATGGCCTGGGGAAGCGTTTCGATTGGGGGCGGTGGCCGGACGATGTTCGTCAACTCCTCGCATCTGCCGATGACCATGAAGCTGATCCCGCAAAATCAGGTAACCCAGCGGCTGCGTTCCGACCATCCCGCATTCTCGCCCCAACTCGGTACGCCTTATGCCGCCGTGCCGGAGCCGATGATGTCTCCGCTGGGCATACCCTGCAATGCGCCGCCCTGGGGCAAGCTGACGGCCATCGATCTCGCATCCAGAAAGATCAGGTGGCAGCGCCCGCTCGGCACCTCGCGCGACATGGCGCCGCTGGGTATCGCCGTTCCCGGTGTCCCGAATATCGGGGGCTCGGTGGCCACGGGAGGCGGTCTTGTGTTCATTGGGGCGGCGGTCGACGATTACATCAGGGCCTTTGATGCAAAGACCGGACGCGAATTGTGGCGCGCGCGCCTTCCGGCCGGCGGGCAGGCGGGACCGATAAGCTATGTTTCGACGAAAACCGGCAGGCAGTATGTCGTCATTGCAGCCGGCGGTCACAGTCTGATCGGGACGAAACTCGGAGACTATGTGATCGCCTATGCGCTGCCGCGGGCGAAGGTCGCTGGAGAGAAAGGTGCCGCCAATTGAGCGATCCCGGGCATTGCCTTGTCGCGATCCAGCGCCGCAGCCGCATCTGAACAGCATCGAACGCGGCGTGGCGGAAGCGGATGGGAATCGAACCCACCGCCCGCTGTTCGCGGGCCCTCGGTTTTGAAGACCGGGGAAGCCACCAGGCTCCAATCGCTTCCGCCAGCGGCGTTAGAGCAAGATCGCGGCCAAGGCGAGAGGGCGGGGTTCGCTAGGTTACCGTGATTCCCGGCGCTCCCTTCGCCATCTCGCCGACTGGTGCCGCATGGGCGAAGCCGGCATCGCGAATTGCGGCCAGTACATCCTCAACGCCCTCCGGCGCGACTGCCACCAGCAGACCACCGCTCGTCTGCGGATCGCACAGCAGGTCGCGCTGCCACTCCGCCAGGCCGTTGGTTCGGACTTCGTGGCCATAGCTGTCCCAGTTTCGCGTCGCCGCGCCGGTGCGGTAGGGCACTTGCGCCAGTTCGGGGATGCCCGGCAGGAATGGCACGTCGTCGAAATGGATGCGCGCGGACAGACCCGACCCCCGGCACATTTCCAGCCCGTGGCCCAGCAGGCCGAAGCCGGTGACATCGGTGATGGCATGGACCGTATCGAGACGCGCCAGCATTTCGCCGACTGCATTGAGCCGCGTGGTGGAATCGACCAGTGCCGCGTAGTGCGTCTCGGCTTGTGCCGGATCGAGCTTGCCGCTCTTCAGTGCGGCGCTGATCACGCCGATGCCGATCGGCTTGGTCAGGATCAGTGCGTCACCCGCCTGCGCGTCGCTGTTGCGCTGCAGCCGCCGCGGATCGACCAGACCGATCGCGACGAGCCCGTAGATCGGTTCGGGGGAATCGATCGAATGGCCGCCGGCAACGGGAATGCCCGCTTCCTCGCAGATCGAGGCACCGCCCGCGAGGATCGCGCTCACGGTTTCCGGCGCGATCTTTCCCAGCGGCATGCCCAGTACAGCGAGCGCCATCAGCGGCTTGCCGCCCATCGCATAGATGTCCGACAGCGCATTGGCCGCCGCGATCCGGCCGAAATCGCGCGGGTCGTCGACAATCGGCATGAAGAAATCGGTCGTCGCGACAACCGCCTGTTCGTCGCTGATGCGATAGACGGCGGCATCGTCGCCCGTTTCCGTGCCCACCAGCAGGTCCGGAAAGGCCCTGGCCGCCGGCATTCCGGCGAGCAGCTCGCGCAGCACTGCCGGTGAGAGCTTGCATCCGCACCCGCCACCGTGGGCCAACGCGGTCAGCCGGGTTTCGTATCCTTCCACGTCCGCCTCCATCCGATCGCCCTCTCCAGCCGGGCGTGTCACTGCAATTGCAGTTTTCACGTGAGATGCAATGCTTTGGCAAAGCCGTGATAGAATGACGCGAATCTGTAATGGAATTGCAACATTCCTGAACAATGCGAGACTTTGGTTAGTGTTGGATTTTAGAGAATCGATGGGCGACGGCGCCGATCAGCAAGGTGGCAGTGAGCTGCCCAACGGGGAGAGCCGCTATTTCAATCGCGAGCTGAGCTGGCTTGCGTTCAATCAGCGCGTTCTGGCCGAAGCGGGCAACCTTGATTACCCGCTGCTCGAACGGCTGCGTTTCCTCTCGATTTCGGGCAGCAATCTCGATGAATTCGTCATGGTGCGTGTCGCGGGCCTTGCCGGGCAGGTGCGTCGCCAGATCGAGGAAGTCTCGATCGACGGTCTGACGCCGTCGCAACAGCTTGCGGCGATTCACCAGACCGTGCTCGAGCTTGAAACCGCCCAGCAGGATTCCTGGCATGAGCTCAAGGAGCTGCTTGCGCGCGAAGGCATCACCATCGTCGGCGACGACCGGCTGGATGCCGTGCGGGAGCGCTGGCTCAAGGAGTACTTCCTTGAACATCTCCTGCCGGTGATCACGCCGCAGGCGATCGATCCGGCGCATCCGTTTCCGTTCGTTGCGAACCAGGGCATGGGAATCCTGTTTTCACTGACCCGTGTCGCCGACGATGCGCCGGTGATGGAAATGGTGCTCATCCCTTCGGCACTCCCGCGCTTCATCCGCCTGCCGGGCGACGCGGCCGTCTATATCAGCGTGGAAGACCTGCTGTGCCGTCATGCCGAGCTGCTGTTTCCCGGCTTCCGGGTGCATGGCCACGGCGTGTTCCGCGTGCTGCGCGACAGCGATATCGAGATCGAGGAAGATGCCGAAGACCTTGTTCGCTACTATCGTTCGGCGATCCAGCGGCGGCGGCGCGGACAGGTCATCGTGCTGCAGATTCAAGGGAAATTCGATCCTTCCGCGGAAGAGATGCTGCGCAACCAGCTCGGTCTTGATCGCGCGCTGGTGATCAAGACCGGAGGGCTGATCGGCATCAGCGGCCTCTCCGCGATTGTCGACGAAGACCGGCCCGAGCTGAAATTCGAGCCCTACAGCCCACGTTATCCCGAACGCATCATGGAGCACGACGGCGATTGCTTCGCCGCGATCCGGGAAAAGGACATCGTTATCCAGCACCCCTACGAAACCTTCG
>JAGREL010000045.1 GCA_020446575.1 Novosphingobium sp.
TTCCAGTTCTCGAAGCGCTGATCGGCGCCACGAATACTGCAGAATGGAAAGGGCCGCGGGAAACCGCGGCCCTTTCCTGTTTCGGCAGCGCGTCAATGCACGGGCGGATCGACGGGCGGCACGGCTCGGACCGGCGCAACCGGCTCTCCGGGCCGGCGAGGCGGCATCGCGTCTTCAGGAACGTCGTCGATCTGCATGTCGGCGGTCGCGACATCGGCAAGGTTGCGCGCCGTTACGCTGACCCCCGCATCGTCGATAGTAATCTCGTTGAAGCTGGGCGGGCTGGAGCGGATACGCTGCGAAAGCGTTCCCGCGCCGATCATCCTGACGGGCCCCGCGGCGGTCTGCTCGATGAGATCGAATGGATCGTGGACGTGGCCGGTCAGGACGGCGAGTACATTGCGCCCCGCCAGCTCCCTCAGCGCAAGGCCGCCCCGATGTGTAAGCGCCGTACCGTCGGTGCCTGCCTCGACTAGGGGATGATGCGCCGTGACGATCACCCGGGTTCCGGCGGGCAGCGCATCGATCGCATCCAGCGTCTTGCGCAGCGCCGGACGCGTGATGCATCCCTTGGACCAGTTCAGCCGCCACTGCGCTCGCGCTGTCGTCTTGAGCGGCACGATGGCGATGCCATCCAGGACGATCTCGCGCTCGATCAGCGCCTCGATTCCGCGAAACCGGCGATAGGGCCGAGTGAACCGCTCGATCAGATTGAAATAGGGCATGTCGTGATTGCCGATTTCCATCGTCACCGGCACCTGCAAACCCTTGATCCAGCGGCACGCCGCATCGAATTCGCGGTGCCGCGCGCGCATCGTCAGATCGCCGGTGATCGCAACGACGTCGGGCGCTTCCGTTTCGATGCAGCGCTCGACCCAGGACAGCGCCGCGGGATCGGCCAGCCCGAAATGGATATCGCTCAGATGAAACAGCTTCACCGCCTTACCGGCTTTCATGGCGTCACCCGACATCGATAGTTGCCAGCAAATCGACCCCGCAACGGGCTAGCCGGAATACCTCATCAGCCGAACCTTGGGACGGTTCTCCGTCAATCAGCAATCCCATCGGCTCTCCTTCCGGGCAGCTCAGGTCGAGGCGATCATAAGTCCCGAGCAAGTCGTTCGGGCCGTCGCGAAAATCACCTTGCAGCAAGGCCGCGGCCTGGGAAGCATAGTCAGTGAAGCTTTCCGCGTAGTAGCCCCGTGCCTCCAGAGCATCCTGCTGTGGCGAGATCATGATCGCGGCATAGCCTTCTTCCCTTCCACAGGCGGGATTGCGGCAAACCACTTTTGCGCCGCCGACCGATTCCTGGACGGCAGCCGAAGCGGCGCTGACCATTTCCGGCAAGTCCTCCGAACGCATGGCCTCGCGCACGTCGTTCCACGCGGTCCCTGGCCCCGCAAGAACGCCGGTCAAGGCATAACCGCCGCGCGTGCCGACGATCGTCGGTCGGACCTTGCGTGCGTCCGAGGCCGCAAGGCGCGCGATGATCTCGTGTGCGGAAACCTCGCCATGCAGGCGCCGCGCAAGCAGGTTCATGGTTCCCCCCGGCAAAACCAGCAACGAACCTTCCCATCCGAACAATCCCGTAACGACGCTGCCGATGGTGCCGTCGCCAGCGAAGATGACGACCAAATCGACGCCGCGACTGCGCAGCTCCTCAACGTCGGGCGCGTCTTCTTCCGGGAAACAGATTTTCCGCTCAAGATTGCAGCCGGCACTGTTGAGCGCACCGTCGAGCATGGCCAGAGCCTCCGGATCATTGCTCCCGCTCGCCGCGTTGTAGATCAGCCAGGCTTTGCATCCGTGAATCATCGAATAGATATCTCCCGGATGCCGGGTATGTTCCCGTCACACACGGCCGGAGATGATCAGCCAGGCGGAGACGCCGTTAAGCACGCTGTAGACGGCATAGCCCCAGCCCCAGCCGGTCGAGCCGGTCGCAACCATGAGCATGGCGCCAAGCAGCACTATGAATTCGACGGCAAGGCTGAAGCGCCCGCCGAGCATGTGGAAGAACCACGGCATCCTGCCCAGCAACGGATTGCCGCATTCCTGCACCGCCTTGAGCATGGCGAAATTGGCTATGCCGAGCAGGAAGAGGATGAAGATGGCCATTGCGCCGCTCCAATGTAGGGACGGCGCGCAAAATCACCAGCGCGTCTTCAACCGGCCTGCAGCAGTCCTTCCCGGGCAATCTTTTCCTTCCAGGCCAGCGGTGCCAGCTGGTGCACGTTGTTGCCATCACTGTCCACGGCCACCGTCACCGGCATGTCCTGAACGGTGAATTCGTAGATCGCCTCCATGCCAAGATCCTCGAAAGCGACGACCTTGGCCTCCTTGATCGCCCGGGCGACGAGATAGGCTGCGCCGCCCACTGCCATAAGATAGGCGGATCGGTGTTCGGCGATCGCCTCGGTGGCCGTCGGCCCACGCTCCGCCTTGCCGACGCAGGCGAGCAGCCCTTGCTCGAGCATCATGTCCATGAACTTGTCCATGCGCGTGGCCGTGGTCGGTCCGGCCGGGCCGACCACTTCGTCCCTTACCGGATCGACCGGGCCGACATAGTAGATCACGCGTCCGCGGAAATCGACGGGAAGCTCCTCGCCCTTGGCCAGCATGTCCTGGATTCGCTTGTGCGCCGCGTCGCGGCCGGTCAGCATCCGGCCGTTGAGAAGCAGCCGGTCACCCTGCTTCCAGCTGCGCACGTCCTCGGCCGTCAGCGTGTCGAGATCGATGCGCTTGGCCGCCTTGTCGGGCACCCAGTGGACCTCGGGCCATTCTTCCAGCCTGGGCGTTTCGAGAAAGGATGGACCCGAGCCGTCCAGAGTGAAATGCGCATGGCGTGTGGCCGCGCAATTGGGGATCATGGCAACGGGCTTGTTGGCCGCATGGCAGGGCCAGTCCTGAATCTTGACATCGAGAATGGTCGACAGGCCGCCCAGCCCCTGCGCACCGATGCCGAGCGCATTGACCTTGTCGAAAATCTCGATGCGCAGCGCCTCGATATCATTCTTGGGCCCACGTGCCTTGAGCTGGCCCATGTCGATCGGATCCATGAGGCTTTGCTTCGCAAGCTTCACGCAATGCTCGGCAGTGCCGCCGATACCGATACCCAGCATTCCCGGCGGGCACCAGCCGGCCCCCATCTGCGGCAACATCTCCAGCACCCAGTCCACGATCGAATCGCTGGGGTTCATCATCTTGAACTTCGACTTTGCCTCGCTCCCGCCGCCCTTGGCCGCAACGTCGATCGAAACCGTGTTCCCCTTCACCATTTCGAGCGAAAGCACGCAGGGCGTGTTGTCGCGGGTGTTGCGGCGGGTGAAGGCAGGATCGGCAAGCACCGAGGCACGCAGCTTGTTCTCGGCATTGCCATAGGCACGGCGCACGCCTTCATCGATGACTTCCTGCAGCGGCATGTCGGATTCGAGCCGGCAGTCCTGACCCCATTTGACGAAAACGTTGACGATGCCCGTGTCCTGGCAGATCGGCCGGTGCCCTTCGGCGCACATCCGGCTGTTGGTGAGAATCTGCGCGATGGCGTCTTTCGCTGCCGGCCCCTGCTCAGCCTCATAGGCTTCGCCGAGCGCCCGGATATAATCCATCGGATGATAGTAGCTGATATACTGCAGAGCGTCGGCGACGCTTTCGATCAGGTCTTCCTCACGGATGGTCACCATGTCGGCCATGCTGGAGCGCTCCTTGAAGGGTGAATCACGCATTCCCTTAAGCTCGGCAGGGCCCCTGCGTCAAAGCGCTTGACGAGCCAGATCGCTTCAAACCCCGGCAGCATGGGTTATGAGTTTACGGCCTAGGTCCGTTGGCCTAGAAGCGCATCGATTTAGTGCCCCGCCTTGCTTCGCAACATTCGGGCGCCTCAAGGGAATTGAATGAGATGGCCATAACCGAGGAACGCCCGGCCGCCGCATCGGAATCAGCCCGGCGCGCCATGATCGACAGCCAGCTTCGCACCAGCGGCGTCAACGAACCGTGGGTGCTGGCCGCCATGGCCGGCGTGGCGCGCGAGGACTTCGTGCCTGAAGCGATGCGTTCCGCCGCCTATATCGACCGGGCCATTCCTTTGGGCGACGGCCGTTTCCTGGCTTCACCGCTGGTCCATGGCAGGATGCTGGCAGAGGCCGAGCCCGGCCCCGAGGACAAGGCGCTGCTGGTTGGAGACGAAAAGGGCTATCTGGCCGCACTGCTTCGACCGCTCGTCGCCTCGCTCGACACAATCGAGCCTTCCGACGCGGCATCGAGGCGCAGCAAGGGCCCCTACTCCCTGATCGTCATCGATGGTGCAATCGAGCACCTTCCGCCTGCGATTGCCTCCCGCCTTGCCGACGGCGGACGGGTGGTGACTGGCGTGGTCGAACGCGGCGTGACCCGGCTCGCAACGGGCCGGAAAGCCGCCGGCGAAGTCGCACTGCTGCCACTTGCCGAAATCGGAATTCCCGTTCTGCCCGAGTTTGCTGCCCCCAAACGCTGGAGTTTCTAAGCCATGTCGCGGATTGCCGCACATGCCGGGCTCCTGATGAGCGCCGCATTGCTCTCGACGACCGGGATCACGCCATCCCGCGCCGACGACCTGCGAGAAGCTCTGGCAACCGCCTATCGCACCAATCCTACTTTGCAGGCCGCCCGCGCGAGCCAGCGCGCAGTCGACGAAACCGTGCCGATCGAGCGGTCCAGCGGGCTCCCTTCGATCGACGGGCAGGCTACCCACACCGAGATCTTGAAGAAGAGCCCGAACAGCTTCACCAGCCCGGATCGTGTTTTCAACGCGAATGTCGCGCTGGCCGTGCCGATATATTCGGGCGGCGCGGTGCGCAATGCAGTGAAAGCCGCCAAAACTCGCGTAAAGGCAGGCCAGGCCGATCTGCGGGGGACCGAATCGGCGGTCTTCTCCCAGGTCGTGGCCGCCTATATGGACGTCATCCTCAACGAGGCGGTGGTCGGGCTGAACCGCAACCAGGTCGAAGTGCTCGACGTCAACCTGCAGGCAACGAGCGATCGGTTCGAAATCGGCGATCTGACGCGTACCGACGTGGCCCAGTCACAGGCGCGCCTGGCGCTTGCCCAAGGCGATACGCGTACCGCCGAAGCCAATCTCGCCGCCGCGCGCGAGTTCTATATCCAGCTGGTCGGACAGCCGCCGGTGGATCTCGAACCGCCACCGCCGCTGCCGAACCTGCCCGAAACGGCCGAGCAGGCCGAGGCCGTGGCGCTCGAGAACAATCCCGATATCCTTGCCGCACGCGAGCGCGCCAAGGCTGCCGAGCATGATATCGACGTCGCCGGATCGAGCCGCCTGCCAAAGCTCGATGTCTTCACCCAGGGCACCTATCAGGACTATTTCGGCACGCTGGGCGGCAGTATCGGTGGCGCGGTCTTCGCTCAGTCGGAAACCACGGCGCAGGCCGGCGTTCGCGCCACCATCCCGATCTTCCAGGGCGGATTTCCCGCAGCGCGACGGCGTCAGGCGCAAGCGAGCGCGGCTGCCGCACTCGAAACGGAAATCGCCGTGGAACGAGATGTCATCGCGCAAACGCGAGCGGCGTTTTCCTCCTGGAAGGCAGCCAACGAACTCATCGCCTCCACCCAGCTCGCCGTCGACGCCGCCGGACTGAGCCTGGAAGGCGTGCGCGCGGAAAACAGCGTCGGAAACCGCACAATCCTCGACATTCTCGATGCCGAACAGGAGTTGCTGCAGGCTCGCGTTCGGCTCGTGACGTCAAGGCGTAACGCCTATGTCGCAGGCTTCTCGCTGCTTGCCGCGATGGGAAGGGCGGAAGCCAAGGATCTCAATCTCGATGGCGGCGCGCTGTATGACCCGCAGGCCAATTACCGGCGCGTGCGCGGCAAGTGGTTCGACTGGGACGACGATCCGGCGCCGACCGCAAAATCCACGCGGACCGTTGACACACCGGTGCAAGACGGTTCAATTTCAACGCAGTAGTTCAAAGAGGGCAGTACGATGCGTCAGGCAGGGGAACCGACGGTCGAGGAAATCCTTGATTCGATCAAGAAAGTGATCGCGCGAGACAATCGTGTGGGCGCCGCCGAAGAACGCCGTCAGCGCGAGACCGACGGCGTGGCCGATATCGGCATGGACGATGAAGAAGACGTCCTCGACCTCGCGGAGAACGCGGAACTGGCCGAGACGGTCGATGAGGAACGGGAGAACGACGAACCGCTTCTGACCGAGGATGCGCAGGCCTCCATGCGCGAATCGCTCGCGGCGCTTGCCATGCTTTCCGAGCCTGGCGCCCAGCCGCAGATCGTCCGCTCTGGCGAAACTTCTCTTGAAGGCATGGTGCGCGATCTGCTGCGGCCGGCGCTTGCCGAATGGCTCGACAAGAACCTTCCGCCGCTGGTCGAGCGGATGGTGGCCGCCGAAATCGCTCGCATCGCCGGCAAGCGCGGCTAGAGCGTTAGGCTGCATTATCCGGTTACCTGACGGCCGCACATGGCGAAACCCGACGCGGCCCTGCTGGATCCCGAGCGCTATCCGTTCCGTTGTGCGACAGAGCCGCGCTTCGCCGATCTCTACCCCGAACCGCTGGACATCCACGTCGCCGCTACCAATATCTAACGAACGAGCCACACGCTCGGCCAGCCGGCCATGCAGAGGGGCCGGCCGGTAGCCTATGCGCAGACCGTTATGGTCGGCGTGCGGAACGGCAGACCCGAGAAGCAAACCCGCAGCCTTTCGTGAAGCCGTGGAACACGGGATGTTGAAGACATGAACGCAAACACGGAGGAATTGGCAAACGCCCGCAGGGCGCTTTCGGCCTATGGTGGGGATGGCATCCAGCGGCATATCTTTCTTTGCGGCGAATCCGACAAAGGATCCTGCTGCGCGCGGGAAACCGGAACGGCTTCCTGGAAGTATCTGAAAAGACGGCTCAAGGAGCTGAAGCTCGACGGGAAAGGCGGCGTCTACCGCAGCAAGGCGGATTGCCTCAGAATCTGCGTGGCGGGCCCGGTCGCGGTCGTCTGGCCTGACGGCGTATGGTATCACAGCTGCACCGAGGAAGTGCTCGAGCGCATCATCCAGGAACATCTGATCGGCGGCGTGCCAGTCGAGGATTTCCGGCTTTACCCGACCGAAAGCCGCTTCGCCACGTCAGTTCGTCAGGACCAATAGAAAATCGGTTGCGCCGAGCCGAGAAGGCGTCAGCGGTGGCGTTCTTCCTCGAGCGGGTCGACGATCGAATCGTCGTGCCCCGTTCCGCTCGACAGGAACACCAGCCCCATCAGCGCCGACATGAGCAGCATCGCAGCGCCGATGCCGAGCGCGGTTGCGATATAGAGGTGGGGCGAGACGAACCCGTTGCTGCGGTAAAGCAGCGTCACCGCAATCACGATCACCGTCAGGGTGACGAACACCATGAAGCGCATCAAACGCCGGAATCGTGCCCAGGCGAAAGAGGCGAGCCGCGGATCATCAAGAGGGGATCGGGGAATCACAACTTCGCCTTGGGCCTTTGGCGGGCCGACCACAAGCGTATTTCGGCGAAACGGCGGCCGATATGCGGCCAGCTGGTACAATCCCAACAGTTATGGCATTATTCCTGTCCGACGTTCGAGGAGATGAATGATGACAATCGGACGCATAATCGATGGCCGAGACGCGGCGATCCTGACCTGCAACGCATCAGACAGCGTTCGCCATGCGATCGCCATGCTGGCGGAGCGCCGGATCGGCGCCCTGCCCGTGATGGAAGCCGGGCAGATCGCAGGAATTTTTTCCGAACGTGACGTCATCTACAAGCTTAGCGAGCAGGGGCCTGCAGTGCTCGACCGCCAGGTGGGCGACGTGATGACCGCGCCGCCGGTGACAGTCGGTCCGCAGACCGAGGTTCTTGCCGCGCTTTCGCTGATGACGAAACGGCGGATTCGCCATTTGCCGGTGATGGAGCATGGCGAGATGGTCGGCTTCGTTTCCATCGGCGATCTGGTCAAGTACCGGATCGACCGCATCGAATCGGAGGCCGAAGCGCTCAGGACCTATATCCAGACGGCGTGAGTGGAACTTGCGGGTCGCGGCCGGGCGCCCTACATCAACGATCATGACCGCAGCAACGCTCACGCTCAGTCCTTCCGCCGCCGCGCGCGTAGCCGCGATCGCGCAGAAGCAGGGCAAGCCCGCCATCCTGCGCCTTTCGGTTGAAGGCGGTGGCTGCTCCGGCTTCCAGTACCAGTTCGGCCTCGACGAAACGCCGCTCGACGACGACATGGTCGCCGAAACCGACGGTGTGAAACTCGTGGTAGATCCGATGAGCCTCGAGCTGGTCGCCGGATGTACCGTGGACTTTATCGAATCGCTGGGCGGCGCGGCATTCCGCGTGGAAAACCCGAATGCCACGGCCGGCTGCGGCTGCGGATCGAGTTTCGCAGTCTGACGATCCTTGCTTCCTCGTTGGGTGCGGTTACGGTGAGCGGACAGCCGCTGCCCAAACCGGTCGACCCATGAAAATCGCGTCCTTCAACATCAACGGAATAAAGGCCCGGTTGCCGCGCCTGCTCGAATGGCTGGAGGAGACACGCCCGGCCGTCGCCTGCCTGCAGGAAATCAAGACCCAGGACGAAGGCTTTCCCGCCGAGGAGTTCGAGAAGATCGGCTACAAGGCGATCTGGCACGGGCAGAAGAGCTTCAACGGCGTCGCCATCCTTGCCGACGGCGACGAGCCGGTGGAAGTGCGCCGCGGCCTCGACGGCGACCCCGACGATGACCATTCGCGCTACATCGAGGCCGATGTCTTCGGACTGCGTGTCGCCTGCATCTATCTGCCCAACGGCAATCCGCGGCCTGGACCCAAGTTCGATTACAAGCTGCGGTGGATGGAACGGCTGCGTGAACGTATGGGCCAAGTCTGGGCCGAGGAAATCCCAGCTATCGTCACCGGCGATTTCAACGTAATCCCGCAAGATCAGGATGTCTGGTCACCGCCGGCCATGGCCGATGACGCACTGATGCAGCCACAATCGCGCGACGCTTACACTCGCTTGCTGGGCGATGGCTGGACCGACGCGATCGCGCTTCACAACCCGCGCGGCGGCATCTGGACCTATTGGGATTACCAGGCCGGCGCGTGGCAGCGCGACCATGGCTTCCGCATAGATCATGCGCTGCTTACGCCCGAGCTGGCCGATCGACTGACCGCCTGCGGCGTCGACAAGGCCTATCGCGGGCGCGAGAAGGCCAGCGACCACGCCCCCGTCTGGGTGGAACTGCGCAGCTGAAGCGAATGCCCTTCCCTGTGGGAAGGGAGACGCCACTCAACGATAGAAGACGTGGTTGTCCACCCGGGCGATGCGCGTCAATCGCCAGCCGGGGCGCACCCGCGTGGCGTGGAAGAACAGGGCGCCATCCGCCGGGCTCTCCCAGCTGCCACCGTCCGCAATCTGCGCAATTGCCACGGCATTGCGCCAGGCAGCGCTGCGGGTCCGGATCTTGGGCATGCGATTGCCCCGCACAAAGGAAAATTGCGAACGCTGGAACACCACACCGCAATAGCTATCGGGGAAACGGCCCGAATTCGCGCGCTCAACGATCACGCTGCCCACAGCAAGCTGACCGGCAAGGGATTCCCCCCGCGCTTCGAAATAGATCGCACCGGCAAGGCAATGCATGTCACGGGAAAGCTCGGCGCGCATTGGCTGGGCAGCCACCAGTTCAGCAAGGGTTCTTGCCGGCACCAGCTCTTTTTCAATCCCGATGACTTCGTCCGGAATATTCTCCTCCCCGCTTTCGGCGGGGAGCTGCTGGATCACTGGATTGGAGACGAATCGAGTGAAAGGTTCCGACTCTATCGCCGCCGGAGCTCTTTCCTCGGCGACCGCGCTCGAACCATTGGCGCTGAACAGCAGAGCAATCATCGACGCGGCAACGGCGGCGAAGCTCGCCTGATTAAGCTTGGACTTCATTCAACCTGAATCAATAGCGGTGGCCTCGCCCGTCACAGGTGGAACAGACTGCCTCGCAAGGCGTTACGTGTCTGTCCGATCCTGCCGGCGGACCCCCGTCTGCGTGCTCACCAGCCTGGCCGAAACGCCAAAGGCTGGCTGCTTACGCATGTGCGCGGGGGCCAATCATTCCGCACCGCAGCAAAGTCAAGAAAAACCGGGCGGCAATCCGATGAACCGTTCACCATTCGCGATATCCAGTTCCAAAATCCACAAATCGGGGTCCTGGCTGGCACGCCGCTCCAGATAATCGGAAAATTCCTCTTTATTTTCAATATCTTGTGTCTTCGCACAATGCCAGGCCCGGGTGCCATCCAGCTGCGGCATGCGCTCGAAAACCCGCGCATTCGCGCCTTTTTCGGCGAGAATCACAAGAATTGTACCGGCTTCGCGTTGACCTTTCTTAACGACCGCCGCGAAGCCGCCTTCGGCCTCGACCTGGCGGATCAGGGCCGAGACCTCGACATGCGCGGGCAGCCGAACTTCCATTTCAGCTTTGTCCGGAAAGGGCAGCCAGATAACCCTCGAGGCCGGACAGGGGAATGCGCGAACGCATGAATGTACCCGTGCCGCGCCCGATCTCGTCGCCCTCCTCGTCGATCAGCCTCGCTTCCGCAACGAAGACGCGCCTGCGGCCGCTGATCCAGCGCCCCTCGGCAACGACTTCGCCATGGCGCACGGGCTTGGTGAAATGCAGATTGAACGAGGTCGTCAGCAGAAACCGGTCTGTAACCAGCGTGTTGGCCGCGTAGAATGCCGCATCATCGAGCATCTTGAAATAAATCGTGCCATGCGCGGCGCCAGCGGCGTGAAAGCAGCTCTCATCCACGTTGAAGACGATACGAGACTGGCCTTCGCCGACGATCTCCAGCCTGGACTTGAACAGCGCGTTGACCGGCGCGGATGCGTATAGCCCTTCCAATGCACGCCAATGCAGCGCGGCACCGGAGATTTCCGCCTCAGGCGGCGTCTCGGTCATCGACATTGCACAACAGGCCGTACAGCGCTTCGGCATGAGGAGCACGGACCAGCGCCTCATGCATACGATCATCGCGAACCGCGCGCGAGATCGCAGCAAGCGCGTGAAGGTGCGAAGCCCCTGCGGTTTCCGGCGATAGCAGGCCGAACACCAAATCCACCGGCATACTGTCGACCGCCTCGAAATCGACTGCGGATTCGAGGCGAAGGAATGCCGCAACAGGGCGGTTCAATCCTTCGATATGAGCGTGCGGAATCGCGAAACCCCGGCCGAAACCGGTGCTACCTAAACGTTCGCGTTCCTCGATGCGCTCAAGCACGTTCGTGCGGTCAAGGTCGTAAACGGCGGCAAAACGGGCAGCAAGCTGTTCGAGAATGGCTAGCTTGGTTTCCGCGCGCACTGTCGCAACGGCTTCTGGCAGGAGAGTGAAATAAGGAATCATCTCTGTTCAATCAGATAACAACTCAGGCGTTCCCATTCGATGATCACGCCCATGGCCCGAAATACGCCGGCCCCGTCTTCAGGGCTGTCCCGGGAAGCTACGCTGCTGCAAGCGTCAGGACGGTTCGACCCATCCGATCGACCCGTCGCCGCGGCGGTAAACCATATTATGCCTTCCGGTTCCAGCATTTTTGAACAACAGCGCCGTCGTATTGCGCAGGTCCAGCATCATCACTGCGTCGGAAACAGTCGCTTCCGGCACATCGACGCGTGTCTCGGCGATTACCACCGGCGCATCGGCCTTGATCTCCTCTTCCTCGGCGGGCTCCTCGAAGATCGTGTAAGCCGCCTCTTCTTCCTTCGCGGCATAGGCTGCCTGCTCGTGCCGGTCTTTCAGGCGGCGCTTGTATCTTCTGAGCTGCTTGTCGATCTTTTCCGAGGCATGATCGAGCGAAAGATGCGCATCCTGGGCGATTCCAGAACC
Source organism: Novosphingobium sp. (assembly GCA_020446575.1). GTDB lineage: Bacteria > Pseudomonadota > Alphaproteobacteria > Sphingomonadales > Sphingomonadaceae > Novosphingobium. Next base: position 11,880 of record JAGREL010000045.1, read on the forward strand.
CTTCAGCACCAGATTGTGCATGACATGCATAATGATGTCGCATCGGAAGGCGCCTGCTGGCGCGCGACCGAAAGTGACATGCGAGGAAAGGGCCTGGCTGAAATATTTCTCAACAATCGCGGTCAGGCGGTCCTGCACATGATTCTGCAACGCTTCGCCCGTGTCCATCTGATGACCGGAAACGCGAATGTCCATGGATGTCTTTCTCCTGATAGATGGGGCTAGCCGCTCCAAAGCGGGCTATTGATGGTCTCGATGAGTTCGGCATGGGCGGCGAGTTCCGCTTCGCTGGCGGCATGTGGCCGCGGCGGGCGAAATTGCCGATCCTTGCTGACCGAGCGGGCAACAACCGTAACGGACTCCTGGCTCTCCGCGGCAAGCTCGAGCCCGATCTGCCTGCCGCCCAGCAGTTCGACGTAGACCTGGGCGAGTAACTCGGCATCGAGCAAGGCGCCGTGTTTGGTGCGGTGGCTGCGGTCAATTCCGTAGCGCGTGCAAAGTGCATCGAGGGAAAGCTTGGCGCCCGGGTGGCGCACTCGGGCAATGGCCACGGTATCGACCATGCGCTCGCGCGAAACTTCGCCCAGGCCGCACAGTTCCAGCTCGCGATTGAGGAAGCCGAAGTCGAAGCCGGCATTGTGCGCAACCAGCGGGCTGTCTTCCAGGAATTCGAGCAGCTCCCCGGCCCGCCCGGCGAACAGCGGCTTGTTTGCAAGGAAGGCATCGCTCAGACCGTGCACCGCCTCGGCGGCGCTGGGCATCGATCGTTCTGGATTGAAATAGGCGTGAAAGGTTCTTCCGGTCAGAACCCGATTGACCATTTCGATGCAACCTATCTCCACCATCCTGTCGCCGCTTTTGGGGTCGAGGCCGGTCGTTTCGGTATCGAAGATGATTTCACGCATCGATTTTCATATCGGACTGTAAGAAGCCCTAGGCAAGAGGGTAACGCGCCAATTATTCCCTCCCGGTCAGCTGCTCGACAAGCCGACGCACGGCTTCGCGCGTCTCCGCGAGAGACGTGCCGGTGTCGATCACGAAATCGGCCTTCTCGCGCTTTTCCCTGTCCGGCACCTGCAGCTTCAGGATCTGTTCGAATTTTTCCTCGGTCATCCCCGACCGGGCAAGCACGCGCGCACGCTGATCTTCGGCCGGCGCTGAGACGACTGCCACGGCATCGACCTGGTCATGGCCGCCTTTCTCGAACAGCAAGGGAATGTCGAACACGACAAGGGGAGCAGCGGCATGCTGCTTCAGGAAATCGGCGCGCATTGCCCCGACGGCGGGATGGACGATCGCTTCGAGCCGCTTCAGCGCTTCGGGATTGCCGAATACCGCCGCGCCGAGCTTCTGCCGGTCGACGCCGGCTGGCCCGGTCGTGCCCGGAAATTCGGATTCGATCGCCGGCAATAGAGCCCCTCCCGGCCCCTGAAGCCGGTGGACGGCGGCATCCGCATCGAAGACCGGAACGCCAAGCTGCTCGAGCATGGCGGCAACGGTCGACTTGCCCATGCCGATCGACCCGGTGAGGCCGAGAATGAAGGGGCGCTGCCCACTCATTGCATCAGTCTTTCGCGCAGCTCCCGATCGTACTGGCGCGGTGGCGCAGCGCCGAAGAAATGTCCAAAGGCAATGGCCGCCTGCCCGATCAGCATGGCCAGCCCGTCAACGGTCGCAAGGCCGAGCTTGGCAGCGGCCCCGAGCAATTCGGTGTCGAGTGGCGCATAGACCATGTCGAACACGAGCCCGCCTTGAGCCATCGCCGAAAGCTCGCGGAGTATGAAATCGGGCATCGAATCCTGACCGGTCATTCCGAGCTGTGTCGCATTGATCACCAGCGTCGCGCCATCCATGGCACCGGATCCGGGCGCCAAGGGCAATACCTTTGCGGAAAGGCCGCATTCCCTGGCGGCACTTGTCGCCTTTTCAACCGTGCGCGCCAAAACCGTCACCGAAGCGCCGGCTGCACCAGCCAAGAAAGCAAAGGCCGCACGAGCTGCACCGCCGCCACCGATGACCACTGCACGGCAACCTGCAAGTTCGAGCCCCGTAACCGCTTCGCCCACACCATCGACATCTGTGTTGGTGCCGAACAGCTGCCCATTGTCCCGCCCGACGACGGTATTCACCGCGCCGACGGACGAGGCCCTGGGGTCCAACTCATCGACCAGCCGTGCGACCGCTTCCTTGTGTGGAATCGTGACATTGCACCCACGCCAGCTGGAATCGTCGCGTCGGCTCTGGAAATAGCCGGCCAACTCGCCGGGCGCTACGCGGCAGGCACGATATTCGGCATCGATCCCCAGCCTTTCCAGCCAGAAATTATGGATCAGCGGCGACTTCGAATGCGCGATCGGATCGCCGATCACTTCCGCGTAAGGCCGGTTCATTGCGGCAACTCCCCGAACTGCCTCAACGCGCTCAGCACCGGCAGAAGCGGCATGCCGAGTACTGTGAAATAATCGCCTTCGATCTTTTCGAACAATTGCACACCGCGGCTCTCGATCCTGAAGACGCCGACGCATCCCGCAACCGCCGGCCACTCGACAGAGAGATAGTTTTCGATAAATTCATCCGACATTTCAATGATCTGCAGTGACGCCATGGCGTCAGTTTCCCATTCCACAGCCCCGTTTCTGGCGAGCGCCGCGGCGCTGTGGAGCTGCATCCCCTTGCCCGAAAAAAACCGCAGATGCTCAGCGGCCTCTTCGCGGCTTGCCGGTTTGTCGAAGCGGCGCCCATCCACCACGACGAGCGAATCCGAGCCCAGCACCAGACGTCCGTCACCGTTCCCGGAGACAGCCAGGGCCTTTGCCCCCGCGAGCGAAAGGGCCACTTGCCCAGGCTCGGCTCCGACCAATTGCGTTTCCAGCGACCGCTCGTCGATCCGGGCAGGGATTGCCTCGAAGGCAACGCCGGCCTGTTCGAGCATGGCTCGTCGCGAGGCGCTTTGCGAGGCGAGGATGATCATATCGGCTTGGAACCGATGGTAGCGCTCTGGCCTGATGCCTGGCGTTCGTAGAACAGGTTGATCACCGCCGCCGCGGTCTCCTCGATCGAGCGCCGGGTAACGTCGATCACTGGCCAGCCGTTATCGGCGAACATGCGCCGCGCGAATTTTACCTCACGTGCGACGTTGTCGGTATCGACATAGCTCGTGTCAGGCGACTGATTGAGTGAAAGCAGCCGGTTGCGGCGCACCTGAACCAGCCTTTCGGGTGCCGTCGTTAGCCCGACCACGAGCGGACGGCGCAAACCGAAGAGGGCAGGCGGCGGCGGGCTTTCGACAACAATCGGGATATTCGCGGTCTTGTAGCCGCGGTTTGCAAGGTAGATGCTGGTGGGCGTTTTCGAAGTGCGCGACACGCCGGCCAGAACCACATCGGCTTCTTCCCAATCCTCCCAGGCCATGCCGTCATCATGTGCAATCGTGTACTTGATCGCCTCGACCCGCGCGAAATACGCCTCGTTCATCTGGTGCTGACGGCCCGGGCGACCCTTGGCCTGCTGGCCGAACATGTCCTCCAGCGCATCGGTTACCGCATCGAGCGCCGCGATCGTGGGCAGGCCCAAGGTCCGGCAATGTTCCTCCAGCCGGTCGCGGGTCTCGCTGTCTACAAGCGTATAGAGGACGAGGCCGGGATTGGCGGCGATATCCGCCATGATCCGTTCGAGATGCTGGCGGGAGCGCACCATTGGCCAGAAATGCCGGACAACATCCACATCGTCGAACTGGGCCAATGCAGCCTTGGCGATCATTTCAAGCGTTTCACCGGTCGAGTCCGAAAGGAGGTGAAGGTGAAAACGGGCCATGCATTCACTCAGGGGGTGTGGAAAGACGTGAGCATAAACCACGGGAGACAAATGCTGACAACTCACAAGCCCGATTCCATGCCCGATATCCTTACCCCGATTTAGGGTTTGTCGACATGTGGACCGGAATTCCCACAGGGTGGGGATAAGGCGAAGAAAGATCGCTTGACGCGCATTGCCATTGAGTCGGCGAACACACACCCCTGTTCACGGCGGGACAAATCGGGCAATGCGCGGTCGTGCCCGTTATCCACATGCCTACTACCTTCAGAATCCTTCTATAAATATATTTATTATTTTGGATTGAACCCATCCCGATGTCCGGTCCCCTGCTTCGTGTCCTGCGCGGTGAAAATCTTCCCGAGCGTCCGACTTGGTTGATGCGCCAAGCGGGGCGCTACCTTCCCGAGTACCGGGCCTTGCGCGCCGAGAAGGGCAGTTTCCTCGCCCTTGTCTATGACAGCGATGCCGCGGCCGAGATCACACTCCAGCCGATCCGCCGTTTCGGTTTCGATGGAGCGATCCTGTTTTCAGACATTCTGATCGTGCCCTACGCGATGGGCCAGGACCTGCAATTCCTCGAAGGTGAGGGGCCGAACCTTTCGCCGAGGCTGGTAGATGCCTCGCTGGACAGCCTGAGCGCAGTGCCAGAACGTCTGTCGCCGATCTACGAGACTGTCGCCAAGGTGAAGACAGCGTTGGGAAAGGGCCGCACTCTACTGGGATTTGCGGGAAGCCCCTGGACGGTCGCTACCTATATGGTCGCGGGAAAGGGCAGTCGGGACCAACATGAAGCGCGCGAGTTGGCTTATCGCGATCCGGCAGCTTTTCAGGCTGTGATAGATGCTATCACGGATGTGACGATCGATTACCTCGTCGGCCAGGTGGCGGCTGGTGCGGAAGCCGTACAGCTGTTCGACAGCTGGGCGGGAAGTCTCGCTCCGGCGCAGTTCGAGCGCTGGGTGATCGCGCCGAATGCCGCAATCGTGGCAGCGCTGCGCAAACGGTATCCGGATTTGCCCGTGATCGGCTTTCCCAAGGGTGCCGGCGAAAAGCTGCCCGCTTATGCCAGCGGGACGTGCGTCGATGCAGTAGGCCTCGATGAGACCATAGATCCAGCCTGGGCAGCCCGGTCCCTGCCGGAAGGCCTGCCGGTTCAGGGCAATCTCGATCCGTTGCTGCTGCTTGCCGGCGGTGCTGAACTGGAAAGCCAGACGCGGCACATCCTGGACTGCTTCGCGGACCGGCCTCATGTCTTCAATCTCGGCCACGGCATTGGCCAGCATACCCCTGTCGAGCATGTCGAGCAGCTTTTGGCGATCGTGCGCGGCTGGCGGAGATAGGCCAGAACGATTATCTTTCTCGCATGCAACAGGTGCTGGACATGACGTATCTATGGCTCAAGGCTGGCCACATCATCTTCGTTATCTTCTGGATGGCAGGGCTGTTCATGTTGCCACGCTATTTCGTCTATCATCAGGAAGTATCGCCGGATTCTGCGGAAAACGCCGTCTGGATCGATCGCGAGCGCAAACTGCTGAAGATCATCCTGTGGCCTTCGCTGATTATCGTCTGGATTCTCGGGCTGGTGCTGGCTTTCGATACTCAGGCGTTCAGCCAGGGCTGGTTCCACGCCAAGCTTGCCCTTGTCCTGGCCCTGACAGCTTACCATGTATGGTTGGCAGGCTACGCCGCCGCTCTGGGGCGTGGCGAACGTAAGCTTTCCGGCAAACAGTTGCGCATGCTCAATGAAATTCCGGGCATTGCTGCGGCACTGATCGTCGTGCTCGTGATTGTCAGGCCCTTCTGATTCGTTGACTGTCGGCGCGCATGCGCCTATCGGCAAATCTTGTCCGGCGACAGTTCCGCGCGTCCTGCGTGGTATGGTCCGCTTTCCCAGAGCCCGATGATCAGCCGGCCTACCCAGACTCCATTCGGAATCCAGACAAAATGCATCTGAAAGAACTCAAGAAGAAAACATCGGCCGAATTGGTCGAGATGGCTGAGGAACTTGAAGTCGAAGGCGCTTCCACCATGCGCCGTCAGGACATCATGTTCGCGATCCTCAAGGAAGTTGCCGAGGATGGCGAAGAAATCATGGGTCTTGGCACGATCGAGGTGCTGCCCGACGGTTTCGGTTTCCTGCGCTCGCCTGAAGCTAACTATCTTGCCGGCCCGGACGATATCTATGTTTCGCCCAATCAGGTCCGCAAATGGGGCCTGCGCACCGGTGATACGGTGGAGGGAGAAGTTCGCGCACCCAGGGACGGCGAGCGTTATTTCGCCATAACCAAGCTCACCAACATCAATTTCGATGATCCTGAAGCAGTTCGTCATCGCGTCAGTTTCGACAACCTCACCCCGCTCTATCCCGACGAGAGGTTGCGGCTCGACACGCTCGATCCGACGGTAAAGGACAAGTCCGCCCGGGTGATTGACCTGATCAGTCCTCAGGGCAAGGGCCAGCGCGCGTTGATCGTGGCACCGCCGCGGACCGGCAAGACGGTGCTGTTGCAGA
>JAGREL010000346.1 GCA_020446575.1 Novosphingobium sp.
CTCACGTTGAAGGCCGCGCTGTTCCTCGCCTCGACCTGGCTGATGGCCTTCGGCTTGCCGTTGCTCTTTTTCCTCGCGCTTTCGGACGGGGATCTCGACCAGTTGTTCTGGCAGGTCGACAATCTCGCCGCGCGCTGGATCGCCGCCGACGAAGCACGCAAGCTCGCGTTTTCGCAGACGATTCAAATAGTGCTGATCTCGAGCACGACGCTGATCGCGATGTGGCGGCTCCCGGCCTTTCTCGCCGACGTCACCGGCAACGCAGCACACCGGAATGACGCGCGATGACGACGGACCTCACCATATCGGGCGTGCGCCGGCAGGTCTTCGGAGTCCCGCTTACTTCGCTCGGGCTGGGTGTGCTGCTCCTCGCCGCGCTGCTCTGGGGCGCCTGGGCGACACGCACGCTGCTGGCGCTGCAAAGCCGCGAGGTCGTGACCGTCGAACTGTCGGGGCTGATCGGCGCTTTCGTCGAGGCTGAGGCGCGCAGTGGCGCCGACCCCGAAGCAAGCCAGCGGCGTGTTGCGGCCTATCTGCAAGCGATCGACGCCTCGGTCGAGGCCCTCGGCCAAAAGGGCCGCACCGTGCTCGTCGGCGAAGCCGTGCTAGCGGGCGAGGCCCGCGACATGACGCCGCTCGTGCGCGCCGATGTCGCGCGGCGAATGGAGGGATTGGACCATGCCGCGCGCTGATCGTCTCATCCCCTGTCTTCGGCCCCGCCCCCGTACGCGCCGGGTATGGCCGCGCCTCGCCCTCCTGGCAGGTCTTGGCGCCGGCACCTTGGCGCTCACCGCGCTCCATGGTTTCGCAAAAAGCCACGCGCTGATGATCAATGCCAGCCCCTCGCTACCGCATTGGGCGATCTGGCTCGACAAGGACGCGGCACCAGCGCGCGGCACCATCGTGCTGTTTGCACCGCCGCCTTCGGAGCTCCTGACCACGCATTTCGGGGAAAGGCCGCAGCCTTTCGGCAAGCGGGTCTTGGGCATGCCCGGCGACGTGGTGACGCGGCAAGATCGGACCTTCGCGATCAACGGTGAGGTCGTCGCGACGGCCAAACCCAGAAGCAGCAGGGGCGAGGCGCTCACGCTGGGACCGACGGGCACGATCCCTGCCAGCTGCTACTATGTCGGCACCGACCATCCCGATTCCTTCGACAGCCGCTATGCCGCGATTGGCTGGATTTGTAAGAACCGCATCCTCGGGGTCGGAAGGCCGATCCTGTGACCCGGATGCGCCGCCTCGCCCTCGTGCTACCATTCACGCTGGCCGGCCTTGCCGCCACTAGTCCCGCCACCGCGCGCGACTATGGCCAGCAGGGCACGGTCTGGGCGATTACCGAACCTGACCTGCTTGCGCAGATTCACGGACGTCTTGCCGCGCTCGAGGCGAGCGGCGAAACGAAAAAACTCAACGAACGGCTGAAGCAGCGCACCATCGCCCGCGTCAATCGGCCGAGCCCGGTCGCCGGCCTCGTGCGTGCCGAAGCCCCGCGTAGCTGGCTCTTCGATCCGACGATTGCGGTCGCCGAGAACATCACCGACGACAAGGGCCGCGTCATCATCGCCGCCGGCACCCGGGTCAATCCACTCGACAGCGTGCCGCTGCGCCAGGCACTCGTCTTTCTCGATGGCGACGATCCCGAGCAGCTCGCCTGGGCCACGAAGACTTACGCCGGCACCAGGGCAAAATTCATCCTGGTGGCGGGCGCGCCGCTCGAGCTGATGAAAACCCGCCAGCGCCGGTTCTGGTTCGACCAGGAGGGCAAGCTCGTCCGCCGCTTCGGCATTCACGCGGTGCCTGCCGTCGTCGAGCAGCAGGGCCGCCAGCTAAAGGTTAGCGAACACGCGCTGCCGTCCAAATCGGAGCGGCAACCATGACGCATCGCCCCTTCCCTCTGATCGCCCGGCTTCTGGTCATCATGCTCGCCTGCCTTGCGCTTGCCGCGACGCCGGCGCGCGCCGATGCCGGGCCGGGACGCTGCACGGGGAGTTTCGTGAACCCGATCACCGATATCTGCTGGTCCTGCCTCTTCCCGATCTCGGTCGGGAGTCTGAAAATCTGGCCCTCGAACCGGCCCGATCCCGACAATCCCGATCTGCCGGTGTGCCTCTGCGGTCTGCGCCCGGGCATCGCCATGGGCTTCTGGGAGCCGGTACGGCTCGCGGATGTGTCGATGAAGCCCTGGTGCTTCGTGAACCTTGGCGGAATGAAGCTCGATCCCGGTTTCGACATCGGGTTCAAGACCATGGCCGGGCCTTCGGCCGTCGGCGGCGCGACGCAGTATAATTCGCAGTGGCATGTCCACTGGTACGCTTATCCGCTGATCTACTGGATGGAGCTTGTCGCCGATTTCCTGTGCCTCGAATCCGGCTCGGTCGATATTCTCTATATCTCAGAGCTCGATCCGCTCTGGCAGGATTCCGAACTCACCGCGATCATCAACCCCGAAGCGGTGCTCTTCGCCAATCCGCTGGCGCTGGCCGCCTGCGCTGCCGATTGTGTCGAGGCAACCCGCAAGCTGCCGAGCGACAAGCTGTTCTGGTGCGCGGGCTGCCAGGGATCGATGTATCCCCTCAATGGCAATGTCTCGGCGACGATCGGCCATGTCCAGGCCTCGCGCCTTGTCCTCTCGCGCTTTGCCTACAAGCTCCACCGCGAACTCGCCGCCTGGGGCACGATGGGCTCCAAAGGCCTGTGCGGCAAATATCTGATGC
>JAGREL010000347.1 GCA_020446575.1 Novosphingobium sp.
CGCTGATGGCGGATGAAACCGCCGCTCCCGTCACTCTCGCGCTGCTCGACAGCCTCGATATGGATATTGCCGCCGACGGCAGTTTCACGATCAGCGTCGGCGCCTCGCCGGCGGAAGGGCGGTCCAACCATATCCAGACCAGGCCGGGCGCGGAGTTCATCATGGTGCGTGATGCGCTGGGGGACTGGCAGGCGCAATCGGCCAATGCGCTCGAAGTTGTCCGGCTGGACCCGCACGGTGGCCCCAGGCCGGCGGAGGAAATGGCCCGGCATTGCGCGAGGATCGCGGTGCAGGGGGTCTACTACAGCTATTATTGCACGCAGTCGGGTGCCGGGCAGGCGCCCAACGCCATCCGTCCGCCGATGTCGTCGGGCGCGTTCGGGGGAATGGCGACGCAATGGGGCACCAAGGGCAATCTGTGCCTGGAGGACAACGAGGCGCTGATCGTGCGCTGCAATGCCGCCGGTGCGGCATTCCGCAACCTTACCCTGACCGACGCCTTCCACATGTCGATCGAATATTGGAAGCGTACGTCGAGCTTCAACATGCAGCAGATGGCACCGGATGAGGACGGCGATTTCACTTTCGTCGTCGCGCATCGCGATCCCGGCATCCATAACTGGCTCGACACCGGGGGCCTGAGGCGCACGATCTTCGGCCAGCGCTGGCAGGCCTTCCCGCGCGAGGGCTCGCATGACGACCCCTGGATGATAGTGCGCCAGGCGAAGTTTGACGAACTCGAGCGGGAGTTGCCGGACGGCGTCAGGCGGATCGACGGGACGGGAAGGGCCGAGCAGCTTGCAGCTCGTGAAGCGGGATTCAGGAAGCGCTTCATCGACAGCTAGCGCGCTCTTGACCCGCCCCTCGGGATCGTACACTTTGTGACGCAAAGCAATATGTCGGGCCTGGCCGGGACGTGCCGTGTCCGAAACAGGAGACTGTCCGATGGCAACCCAGACACGGCCCGCATTCGCTCCGGATCACGTGCCCGACGAACTGATTTGGGATCATTCGCTGGCGGAATTCAATTCGGAGCTGGACGATCCGTTCCTGGCGGCCAGCCGGCTGCTGGATGGACCGCCGCTTTTCTTTGCCCGGGACGGGGCGCAGGGGCGGCCAGGCTGGGTGATCGCCCGCCATGCGCTGCTGAAGGAAGCCTTCATCGACTGGGAGCATTTCTCCAGCGAAGGCGGCATGGACCTGACGCAAATGCTTGGCGTCGACTGGAACCTCAACCCCGTCAACATCGATCCACCGATGCACACCATCTATCGCAAGGTGCTGACGCCCTTCTTCACGCCCAAGGCCGTGAGCCACATGGAAGAAAGCGTGCGCCAGACCTGCGATGAGCTGATCGCTCCGTTTGCGGACAAGGGCGGCTGCGATTTCGTCAAGGACTTCGCCATTCCCTTCCCGAGCCTGATCTTCCTGCGGCTGATGGGCATGCCGCTCGACATGATGCGGCAGTTCTTCGAGTGGGAGCAGAGCCTGCTGCGCGGCACATCGATGGAGGCCCGCGTCAAGACCGGACGGGACATTCTCGATTATCTGATCTTCCATCTCGAACAGCAGAAGAAGAAGCCTGCAACGCCGCTGATGGAAAACATCATGAACGCGCGGATCGAGGATGGCCGCCCGCTCACCGACGGTGAGATCCTGGGCATGTTCTACACTTTCTATGTAGGCGGGCTCGACACGGTCTACGCGACGATCAGCTGGTCGATGCGGCACATCGCGACGCATCCGGATTACCAGCAGTTTCTGCGGGACAATCCGGACAAGATGGACAAGG
>JAGREL010000348.1 GCA_020446575.1 Novosphingobium sp.
TGCCCAAGTCCGCCTCGATCCTGGCACTGGTGACCGGCGACAAGCGCATCCTCGATGCGCACATGACCGCCGTCAAATCGACCATGAGCCAGCTTGTCGAAAAGCGCCTTGCCGAAGCACGCAATTACGAGCGCAACCGAAATGGCGAACCGGAAAAGACAGGCAATCTCGTCTATGCCCTGTTCGCTCACGACACGAGCCGTGCGCTCGATCCGCAAGGCCATGTCCACGCCGTTGTCGCCAACCTGACGCGTGATTTGAAGGGCAACTGGAAGGCGCTGTGGAACGGCGAGATCTGGAAGAACAACACCACCATCGGGCAGTTCTACCACGCGGCCTTTCGTGCCCAGTTGCAGAAGCTGGGATACGAGACCGAGGCCTCCGGCAAGCATGGGGCCTTCGAGATCAAGGGCGTACCCAAAGAGGTCATCAAGGCCTTCAGCCAGCGGCGCGAAGACATTCTCGCCAAGGCGGACGAGACCGGCATCTCCGCGCCAAGAGGAATCGACCGGATCACCGTCAATACCCGCGATCCCAAGCTCGCTGTCACCGACCGGCAGGCGCTGGTCGAGGGCTGGCAGGCGCGTGCGGCGGTACTGGGGTTCGACGGCAAGGCACTGGTTGCTGCGGCACACGAACGTACTGGAACACAGGCTCGCCCCACCATGCGCGAGACTGCAAGCCAGGCCTTTGCCGAAGTCACGGCACGCATATCGGCTGCTCTAAGGCCGCCAAGCGACCTTGCTGCATCCGGCCCCGCCGCGCTGTTCCTCTCGGCCGAGACGATCAAGGCGCAACATGCGACCGCATCGGCGATACGGCACTTGTCCGAGCGCGAGGCGGCGTTCAGTCCCCACGCGATCCTCTCCGCAGCGCTAGGCTTCCAGATCAGGGGTCTCGAAGGCGAGGCAGTGATCGCGCGCATCGCGCAGCTGATCGACAGCGGTCATCTCATTCCCGGCAAATCCGACCGGCTTGACGGGCACTTCGACCTTGTGACGACGCCCGAGGCGCTGGCGCGCGAGCAGCGGATCCTCGAGCGCATCGATGCCGGCGCGGGCAAGGGCCGCGCATTCATGGCGCCCGACGTGGCGGTCGAACGCTTGCAGCAGGCCGCGCGCGATCTGGGCCGCGAACGCGCCGGCGCCGAGGACTGGCAATTGAATTCTGGGCAACTGGCAGCCGGTGTCGCGGTCCTGTCGGGCGAGGACTGTTTCCTCAACATCCAGGGGGTGGCCGGCGCGGGCAAGTCGACTTTGCTTGGCGCAGTGGCAAAAGTGCTGGCCGAGGACGGGGTGCGCCTTGTCGGCCTTGCGTTCCAGAACAAGATGGTTGCCGACCTGCGCGGCGGCGGTTCGCAGGCGATGTCGGTCGACGAGATGCAGGCAGCCGGCATCGAGGCCTATACGATCGCGCGGTTCGTCAGCACCTATGGCTCGGCCGCCGCGCGCGGGGAAGGCGAGCGCTTCGAGGCGGCAAAGGCTGAGCTCAAGGACACCGTCGTCATCACCGACGAGTCCTCAATGGTCTCCTCGCGTGATATGCTCTCGGTGATCGCGATCGCCGAGCGGCTCGATCTCGCCAAGGCGCCGTTCATGGGCGATCGCCAGCAATTGTCGGCGATCGAACAGGGCAAGATGTTCGCCGTCTCGCAAAGCGCGGGACAGGCGACAGTGCGGATGGACGAGAACATTCGCCAGAAGAACTCGCCGCTTTTGCTGGCGGTCGCAGGATTGTCGAACGAAGGCCATGCCAGCCTCGCGCTCGACCTCCTGGCATCGCACGGCAAGGTCACCGAAGCTGGCAGGGACCATGTCACGGCGGCAGCCGATCTCTGGCTCTCCCTGCCGCCCGATCAGCGCGCGCAGACCGCGATCTTTACTGCCGGGCGCGACGATCGCGCGCAGATCAATACGCTGGTGCAGGCCGGCCTGCTGCGTGAAGGCACGCTCAAAGGCGAAGGCGTGGCGCTCAAGGTGCTGCAAAGCGCCAACACCACTCGCGAGGAATTGCGGTTCGCCTCGACCTACCGCGCGGGTCAGGTGCTCGAAGCGCGCATGGAGGTGCGCGAGCTCGGGCTGGGCAAAGGGGAATATACTGTTCGCGAAGTGCGCCGCGACGGCAAGGTCATGCTCGAGCGAGAAGGCCGCACAAAGCTCATCGATCCTGATCGGCTTGATCCGCAGCACCGTTTCGACCGGCTCGGGCTCTACGAGCAGAAAGACCTGAGGCTGCACGATGGCGACACGGTGTTCTGGCGCGACAAGGATGCGAGCCGCGATATCGCCAAATCAACCTATGCCAGGGTGCTGGCAACAACGAAGGATGCGGTGACGCTGGAGCTTGCCGACAGGCGGCAGGTCACCCTGCCCGCGGGCGATCCGATGCTGCGCCGCCTCGACCTTGGCTATGCCCTCAATGCCCATATGGCGCAGGGCGTGACCATGACGCGAGCGATCGAGGTCATATCCTCGAGCCAGCGCAACCTGGCCACCCAGCGCACGCAGAACGTGCTCAACACGCGTGCCACCGACGACATGCATGTGGTCACCAACGACCTTGCCGCGCTCAAATTTCAGCTCGACCGCACGCCGGGGAACAAGACTTCGGCGCTTGAGGCGACCGGCCGTCTCGAGGTGGACAAGTCGCCTGCGAACCCGACCGATGCGCGGCAGGTGCCGGACCTGAAAATGAGCCCGGAGCTCAGGGCCAAGCTCGATGCCGTGCTGGGTCCCCGGCCCGAACCGCCAGTGCGCCAGCTTCCCGTTCCCGAAAAATCGCTGGGGCTCGACCTGTGAGCTTCGCCCTTCCCCCGTCCATCCAAACTACCAAGGAGACCCAACTCATGTCCTACGACCATCAGGA
>JAGREL010000046.1 GCA_020446575.1 Novosphingobium sp.
TATGCGCTGCTTGCCTATCAGACCGGCTGGCTGAAGACGCATTATCCGCACGAATTCTATGCCGCCTCGATGTGCTTCGACATGCACCAGTCGGAAAAGCTGGCGATCTTCGTCGACGACATGCGCCGGGCCGGGATTGCATTCGAGGGGCCGGACATGAACCGCTCGGAGGCAGAGTTCACCGTCGAGCAGACCGACGACGGGCACGCGGTCCGCTATGCGCTCGCCGGCATCCGCAATGTCGGCGAGAAGGCGATGGATGCTATAGTCGCCGAGCGCGAGGCAGGGGGCGGCTTCGCCAGTCTCGAAGAGCTGTTCCGCCGCGTCCCGGCCGGATCGATGAACCGCCGCCAGCTGGAAGGGCTGGCTGGAGCCGGCGCCTTCGATTCCCTGGAGCCCAACCGCGCGAAAGTGCTGGCCAACGCGGATATGCTGCTGGCGGTGGCGGATGAAGCAGAGCGCAGCCGCACCAGTGGGCAGGGCGGGCTGTTCGGCGGCGAAGGTCATGCCGAACCTTCATTGCGGCTTGTCGAAGCGGAGCCTTGGTCCCGTGCCGATCAGATGGCGAAGGAACGCGAGTATTTCGGCTTCTACTTCGCTGCACACCCGGTCGAGCAATATCGGGCCATCGCATCGGCCAACGGCGCGCGTAGCCATGCCAGCCTGCTGGCGGCGGGCGTTTCCGGCGGCGGGCGGCACGGTGCAGTGATGGCGGCGCTGGTCGAAAGGGTCACCCGCGGCAAGACGCGCCGGGGCAAAGACTTCATCCGCGCGGATTTCTCCGATTCCAGCGGGCAGTTTTCCGCCTCCTGCTTCGAGGAATCGCTGGTCGAGAACTTCCTGCGCTGGGCAGAGGATGGCACTTGTGTGCTCATCAATGTCGAACTCGATGCACCCAGCCCCGAAGAGCCGCCGCGAGTCACAGTACGCGGCGCGCGGCCGCTTGCCGAGGTGAAGAACGCGGCACGCATGCTGCTGAAGATGGATGTCGACCGGATCGAGGCGGTGCAGGAATTGGCTCTGCTGCTCGCACCGGGAGAGAAACGGCGCGGCGAGGTTGTCGTCAATCTCCATCTCGACGAAGGCCAGTCTCAGGAAGTGCGTCTGGGGTGGGATTTCTCGCTCGATGGCGAACTGGTCGATCAACTCGAAGCGATCGAGGGAATCAGCAATGTCTCGTTGCGGCCCCAGCGGGCGGGCGGGCATTTGCGCGTTGCTGCCTGACCCTTCTCGAAAACACCGCTAATACGGGCGGCCAACATCCGCGATCGCGAGCTTCATCTGCTGCAGGAGGCTCTTCGGATTCGTCTGACGTCAATTGCATCGGCGGGCAACCGGCGTCATGATGCCGGCGCAAAGGGGAGGGCAAATTGGAACTCGCCACCGAAACCTCGATCCCGGTGCTGCCGGTCGAAACGCCCGAATTCGCTGCCAATCCGGAGCCCTATCTCGAGGAGGCGCGGCGCCAGCATCCCTGGCTTGCGCGCTTCTCCCAAGGCTATGTTGTCCACGGTTACCAGGCGTTGTGCGATCTTTTCGCCGATGACGACAATCTGCTTCCCGGCTTCGGCCCGGTGATCGACTTCTACGGCGTGCGCGGAACCATGTGGGCGCGCTTCATGGAGGAGATCGTGATCGCGGTTTCCGGCCCGACTCACGCAAGGCTGCGCTCCAGCGTCGTCAACGCCTTCACTCCGCGCCGCGCCAACCAGGAACGCGAGATGATGCAGCGGGTCATTTCAGAGCTGCTCGACGAATGGGCGCCGAAGGGAGAATTCGACTTCGCCTATTTCGCCTCGCTGTTTCCCGTCTCGGTGATGTGCGGCCTGCTCGGCGTTTCCGCGGAGCCGATTCCGCGCATGCGCGATGCGCTCGAAAACCAGCTCAAGTCGCTGACCATGGACCCGGCGGCCAAGCCGCTGTTCATGGCCGGCTGGGATGTGCTGTGGGACTTTGCCGACACAACCGTGAACGAGCGCGAGGCAAGCGGCGAGTTCGACGAGGACTCGCTGCTCGATGCAATGATCGCCGCGAAGCACGCTGGCGACCTCGATGAGACCGAGCTGCGTTTCATGCTGCTGACCGTCGCGGTGGCGGGATACGACACATCGAAAAACCAACTCTCGGTGACGATGAATCTGTTGCTCGACCGGCCAGACATCTACCGGCGCTGCGCCGAAGACCTGCAATATTGCCGCAAAGTGGTGGAGGAATCACTGCGTCACACCGCGATAGCCTCGCCGGTGCGCACCGCCGGGCGTGATTTCACATATGACGGCTTCACTTTCCGCAAGGGCGACATGCTGGTGATGGCGCCGCCCCTGGGCAATCGCGAGCCGCTGGTATTTCCCGATCCGGGGGAATTCGATCCCGAGCGTGAGAACCGGGATCGCCACGTGGCTTTCGGGCGCGGCCAGCATATCTGCCTGGGCCAGTTCCTCGCGCGCAACCAACTTCAGGAAGGGCTGCACCTGATCGCCCAGCGCCTGAAGAATCCACGCCGCAACGGCGATGTCGAATGGCGGCCGTTCCTGGGGGCCTGGGGGCCGAGGACCCTGCCGATTGCGTTCGATCCAACCTGACTTCGTGGCAAGGCAGCTCAACCTGTCTTGTCTCACTCTGACTGCGGCAGCTCCGCTCCGCATTGATGGCAATATTGCGCCCGGCTGGAATGGGCTTCCTCGCCGCAGTTCGCGCAACTGCGCAGGCCCTCTCTGTCGAGCCCAGGTATAGCCGCCGCACCTTTGCCGGTGCGATGGTGCAGGGCGATCTCGGTCGTGACGATTCCGGTCGGTACCGCAAGCGTGCCCCAGCCGACGAGCATCATCAGCGAGGTGATGAACTGGCCGAGAGGCGATTGCGGCGAGATGTCGCCATAGCCGACCGTCGTCATCGTCGTTACCGCCCAATAGATCGAGACGGGAATGCTGGTGAAGCCATGCTCCGGGCCTTCAATGACATACATCAGCGAGCCCATCACCACGACGACCATCGCGACGACCGAGATAAAAACGAAAATCTTGCGCGAACTGGCGACCAGCGCCGCGAGCAGTGCCTGGTATTCGGAGATATAGGCGGTCAGCTTGAAAATACGGAAAATGCGCAGGAGGCGGAGCACGCGTACATCGATCAGGGCGTGTGTCGCCGGAAACAATAGTGCCAGATAAGTCGGCATAATGGCGAGCAGGTCGACGATTCCGAAAAAGCTGAAGGCATAGCGGGCTGGCCGGCGCAGGCAGGACAGGCGCAGCAGATATTCGGCGGTGAACAGGATTGTGAAGAACCACTCGGCTATTTCGAAAGCGAGGGCCCAGCGCTGGTTCAGTGCCGAGATGCTATCGGCGATGACAACCGCCACGCTTGCCAGAATTGCGATAATCAGCAGCTTGTCGAACAGGCGGCCGGCCGGAGTATCTGATTCGAACGCGATTTCGTAGATGACCCGGCGCCATCCTTCATGCGGTTCGCCCAGCTGCATTCGCGCATAGGATGTTCTGGTGCTGCCTGCTGCTCCCCTGTCCGGCACGAAGCCCGTCTCCTTATCCCCTTACAGAGAGCCTAGGACAGGCCGGTCCCATATTTCCAGCCGCAATTTGCCGGGAACGCTGCTCAGCGGTTCCTGTATTGCGGCGCGCGCTTTTCCTGGAAGGCCCTGACGCCTTCCTCGAAGTCCTCGCTCATCAGCATCATCACCTGCTGGCGGTCTTCCACCGCCATGGCATCGGACAGGCTGCGGGCATCGAGATTGCGGTTGAGCCCCTCCTTGGTAAGGCGCAGGCCCATCGGTGCATTCGAGACCATCTCCTCCGCCAGCTCCAGCCCCTTGTCGAGCAGCTCCTCGGCCGGGACGATCTCGCTCACCAGCCCGCAAGAGATGGCTTTCTCCGCATCCATGAACTTGCCGGTGAGGATATATTCCGAAGCCACCGACGCTCCGACGAGGCGCGGCAGGAAATAGCTGCAGCCAAGGTCGCACCCGCCGAGCCCGACCTTGATATAAGCGGCGTTCATCTTGAGGTTCGGGGCGGCGTAGCGCACGTCACTCGCCAGCAGCAGCGAGAAGCCGGCGCCGCAGGCCGCTCCGTGGCCAAGCCCGACGATCGGCTGCGGACAGGAGCGCATGAGTTCGAGCAATCCGGCAAGCGAACGCTGCAGCCGCCAATAATGCTGCAGCTCTCCCCGCGACCCGTCGTTCTGCCAGCCCGCCAGGTCGAGCCCCGCGCAGAACGCCCGGCCTTCCGCGCGCAGGATCACGACGCGGACCTCATCCCTATCGTGAAGCGCCTGGAAATAGTCGCGCATCGCGAATGTGAGGCCTTCATCGAAGGTGTTGAGCTTGTCGGGACGGTTTAGCGAGACGATTTCGACGTCGCCGCGCCGGTCGATCAGGATGGGTCTGTCGGTCATGACGCCCTTTTGCGCTAGCCTACAGCAAAGGCAACTGCCCGTCTGTGCGTGGGCGGCGGAATTGGGTGCAATCGAGCTCGATCTGCCGGTCAGCCATCATGCCGTTTCGCCTGCAGGCAAGACGGAACCGCCGCCGGAACAGACTCGCCCAGGTCCCATCCGGCTTCATTCGCGAGAAGAATTCGGGATCGTTGTCGCGCCCGCCGCGGATCGAGCGGACGATTGTCATGACCTTTGCCGCGCGATCGGGATAATGCACGGCAAGCCATTCGCGGAACAGGGGAGCCACTTCATGCGGCAGGCGCAGCATGATCCAGCTTGCCGAACGCACGCCGAGCGTCGCGGCCTCGCGCAGGATCGCTTCCATGAATTCGTCGGTGATCGCCGGGATAACCGGTGCGACAGAGACATGAGCCGGGATGCCTGCCGCCGCAAGCTTTCCCAAAGCCGTCAGCCGCTTGCCGGGCGAAGCGGCGCGCGGCTCAAGCAGGACCGACAGTTTCGGATCGAGGCTGGTCACGGAAATGCCGACTGCCACCAGACCGTAGCGAGCCATTTCGGCCAGCAGGCCAAGATCGCGCAGAACCCGGTCCGACTTGGTGGTGATGATCACCGGGTGGCGCGTTTCCAGGCAGAGTTCGAGCACGTCGCGAGTGATGCGATAGCGCGCTTCGATCGGCTGGTAGGGATCGGTATTGGTTCCCATGGCGATCGGAGCAGGGCGATATGCGGGCTTCGCCATGCTTTCCCGCAACAGCCTGGCGGCGTCCGGCTTGGCGAAGAGCTTCGTTTCGAAATCCAGCCCCGGCGAGAGGTCGTGATAGGCATGGGTCGGCCGGGCGAAGCAATAAACGCAGCCATGCTCACATCCGCGATAGGCGTTGATCGAACGGTCGAAGGGAATGTCCGGCGAGCGGTTGAAGCTGAGGATCGTCTTTGGATGTTCCTCGGTTACGGTTGTCCGCAACTTTCCCACAGGGCCGTCCACAGCCTCGCGGTCATCAAGCCAGTCCCCATCCTCAACGCGCTCCGCCAAACCAAAACGCTGCGAAGGCGCACCGGATTGTGCGCCGCGACCGTGGATCGGAGGTGGGCGGGATGGCATTCCGGCAGTGAGAACATAACAAGAACATATATTCAAGCCAAATCTCTGCGGCTATGCTGCCGTTCCTCGCCTAGCCAGGTGCGGCATCCTGCGGGACGCCGCCATTGTTCACCCTGTCCTGCAGGCTCGCGCTCCTGAGCTTGGGTTTCTCCTGCAGTTCTCCCTCCTGCATGATCTGGTCGCGCAGCTCGTCGCGCTTTTCGTGGATCGAGGCGATGACGAAGCCCATCGGCACGCCGAGATCGACCAGCACCGCCTCTGACAGCTGCAGCGAGCTTTCCAGGGTTTCCGGCACGGCGTGGCTTGCGCCGGCCCGGTAGAGTTCTGCCGCATGACTTGCGTCACGGGCGCGGGCGATAATCGGCAGGTCGGGATATTGTGCCCGCAGCTTGCGGACCATGCGCTGCGCTGCGATCGGCTCGTCCATGGTGAGGATCACCGCAGTCGCGCGATCGGCGCCGAGGCGGGGCAGCGCGTGCCCATGCATCGCATCGCCGAAAGTAACGGTATAGCCGCGCCGCAGCCCTTCGCCGACCAGATCGGTGTCGCTGTCTACCGCGATATAGGGCTGGTTGTGCTTGATCAGCATGTCGGCAACCAGTCGGCCGACGCGGCCAAAGCCGACGATGATCGCATGACGGGTCTGGCCGCCGCTTTCGGAAAATTGCACGGCTTCAATGCCGTCTACGCGCCGGGCGATCCGCCGGCCGAACATGGCGAGGACCGGGGTTATTGTCAGGCCGATGGCCGTGACGATCTGCCAGAACTGCGCGGTTCCCGGCTGGATCAGCTGTGCCGTGCCGGCCGCGGTCAGGATGATCAGCGTGGTCTCCGAAGGGCTGGCCATCAGGATGCCGGCTTCTGCCGAGGTTCCGCGCCGCGCGCCCATCAGCCTCAGCAGCAGTCCGGTGACAAGCGCCTTGAGCAGCAGGACGGCGACAGTCGCGGTAAGGATCGGGCCGATGTTCTCCCATACGATCCTCACATCGATGCGCATGCCGATAGTGATAAGGAACACGCCCAGGGCCAGGCCCTTGAAGGGCTCTGTAATCGTCTCGACTTCGCCCTGGTATTCGGTCTCGGCGATGAGCAGGCCGGCGATGAGGGCCCCGACGATCGGCGAGAGGCCGACTGCGGCCGTCGCCAGCGCCGAGAGGATCACCACCAGCAGGCTGGCGGCAAGGAACAGCTCCGGGCTCTTGGTGCGGGCGGCGAGGGCAAACAGGCGAGGCAGGAAGAACCGCCCGATGCCGAGCAGCGCGACTATCACCAGCACGCCCAGCCAGAGCGTGTGGAACAACCCCTCTATTCCCTCGCTGGCGGCGTAGGGGGCAAGCGCGCCGAGCAGGAAGATGATCGGAACGAGGGCGATGTCCTCGAACAGCAGCATGGAAAGCGCCGCCCGGCCTACCGGCGTCTGCCGGTTGGTGATGCGCAGTACGAGGGCGGTCGACGACATGGCGAGCGCCAGGCCGAGCCCTACGGCGCCGGGCAGCGGCTGGCCCAAGGCAGCGAGCGCGAATGTCAGCGCGGCGGCGATGAGGATCAGCTCGAGCGAGCCCAGGCCGAAGACGAGCCGCCGCATCGCCCAGAGCCGGTCGAACGATAGTTCGAGCCCGATCGAGAACAGCAACAGGATGATGCCGATCTCGGCAAAGGGTTCCAGCCCGTCCGGGTCGGTTATGGTGATATGGGCGAGCCATGGATGGTCGAAGACGAGCTGTCCCAGCCCATAAGGCCCAACCAGCAGGCCGACCAGGATGAAACCGATGATCGGCGTGATCCGGAAACGGGTGAAGACGGGGATGACAAGCCCGGCCGCTCCCAGGATCACCAGGGCATCGGACAGGACGGGGGAAGAAAGCTCGCTCGCGGCCATGCCTGAACCTAGGGCATACGCCGCTTGTTTGTCACGACTGGAAATTGTGCAGTGCAACCAGAATATCGGGCGGTTGCCGGCCCGGCGGCGGCGAGGCTACGCCCCGCCGCCGAAGCTTCGGAGCCGACGCCTATTGCCAGTCGGCCATTGCCGTTTCGAGATTGTCGACGATCGCCTGGAAGAACTGCTCGGTGGTCATCCAGTTCTGGTCGGGACCGATCAGCAGCGCCAGATCCTT